>JAGPGR010000066.1 GCA_018055865.1 Paludibacteraceae bacterium
GCTGACGATGGTACATTTGTGAATTGAAATTCCAGTTTCCGGTTTTCAAGTCCCAGCTAAGTGCCGAAAACATGGTTTTAGTGTGCTCAAACTGGTTCGGATAGGTGGTGCTGTAAAAGCTGTTGGCACCGAACGACTTTTGCTGCCATGCGAGTTGAAGATCAAAATTTCCGGAATTCGATGTTCGTAATCCGGATTGAATATATGCATTTGCAATTCCAAAATCTGTATTTGTGATATATCCGTCGCTTTTTTTGTAGGAAGCCGAACCTAAAACCCTGAATTTTTCGGATGCGTAATTTCCCGAAACATGTTGTGAAAGATAGCCAAAACTTCCTGCTGAAATCTGAGTGGCGATTTTGCCTGTATGATTTTCGTTGGTGATGATGTTGATTGACCCGCTGAATGCGTTAGGACCGAGAACCCGGGCTGCCGATCCATGTAAAATTTCCACACGACTTACATCCGAAATGTCAACCGGTATATCCAGATTGTAATGTCCGGTCTGAGGATCGGTGATGTTAACTCCGTTCAAAAGTACAAGAATCTGATCGAACGAACCTCCGCGGATGCTCAGATCAGCCTGAACCCCGTTCGTGCCGCGCTGACGTACGTCGATACCTGCCACAAAATCGAGCAAATCATCAATGCTGCGAACAGCGGCCTTTTCTATTTCAATTTTTTCAATGGTTGTAATCACTCGACCAAGGTCAGAATACATTTTTGTGCGGTCAGCGCTCACCTCCACTTCGCCGAGCTCAACATTCCGGATAGTTTGTTGCGGATAAACACCTGAAAACAAGCACATAGAACTGATAAATAATAGAATTTTTCTTTTCATTTTTTTAAAAATTAAAAGGTTGGAAAAGAGAATTTTCTCTGTTCCAACCCTTAGTTAGCAAATATCGTGACGAAAAGCCTGCAGGATAGTCGGTTGATGTTGAAAATGGAAGTATTAGCAATGACGGTTGAACGAACGAAAAATCGGTTACCGGCTCTTCCTCTCGTTCGGTGTTATAGCAGTTCTCATCGGGCTGAGGCGAAAAAACCGAAAGCAGGTTATTCTTCAGCTGTGCTTTCTCGCAGATGTCTGCAGATACATGTCCGATAGTGATTATTTTGTGTAATCCTGAAAAAATGGCGTAGCTTTTACGGCTCCACTGACGGAATCGGATACTGGTTACAACTTTTATAATCGGTTTTTTCAAAACAAAAGTGATGGATTAATACTTGGAAGGATTCTCCAAATAATCGTTAAAATTGTAGAAATTCACTTTGATTTTCCAGACATCAGCCAGAGGCGTAGTATTTGTTTTTCCTCCGATGATGTACAGCGTATTGTTTACTTTATCATGTATGAGAGAGGCGTTGGTGCGGAACTGATACTCGTCGGGCATTCTGTTTTGTGCGCTGTCGGGCACCGCAAAAGTAAGTCCTTCGTCAATGGATTGACGCAGCTGTTCTTTGCCATCCACCGTGTTATCTATCAGATTACTTCCGCCAATCATCAGCAGTTTACTGCCGTAATAGGCTGTTCCTGCCTTTTTAACAGGATCCATTTTGAAAGTCTTGTGCTGTAGATTGACCCAGTACAAGGTGTCCACACCCATCACATCTTCTGCCGACCATCTTGTGTTGAGTACACGGCCGGAGGCGTCCACTCCGCCCGATACGATTACTTTTTCACGGCCCAGTGAAGGCTTGAAAGTGGTAACTGCAAAATCGCTGACGGGGAAATTGCTGAAGCTCCTTTTTTCGGTTAGTATCCAGGTTTTCCCATCTGTAGAGGCGGCTATTCTGACACTGTTATTGGTTTTATGTTGTGCTATTGCCCATAGCTTATTTTTGAATCCGAAAAGCAAAGTCCGGTAATTGTAGTTTTCATCAGCTGTAATCCTGTTTTTTTGCCAGTTGATTCCATCTGCAGATTGATACAAATCAGTTCCGTTGTGAAGTAAAAGAATTTCGTCTTTGAAAACCAACATATTTCGCAGTTCGGCATTTAGCGGCAGGGTGACAGGTGCAGGCTGGAGAGCCCAGTTTATGCCATCGGATGATGTGTAAAGTGCATTTTGAGTGCCGTAATCATGAAAGTAGTAGAACTTGTTTTTCAGCATCACCGCTTTCTGGTTTTCTGCAGGTGCAGCCAATATATTCTTTTTCAGCTCGGTCCAAAGGTGTAAATAGGTTTCAACCTTGTGTACACGTACTTCAATGGTGTATTGTCTTGTTGTCTTACCATCTGAAGCCAGATTTTTGATTTTCAAGGGCTTAGTCAGGTCAAAATGATTGCTCGTAACCGCTGTGCCGTAGTAGTAAGATTCCGCAATAGTATCGTTCATTACATACCCAACCGAACTGGCAAATGTAAAACCAAGATACAGACTGTCAATTTTGGTACCGTAAGGCAACGAATCGACATTGTAGATAGTGCTGTCTATGTCGTTGACGGTGAAAACAGCCCTTGAAGCATTGGGTGAACTGTCGTTATATTGTATGTACACCGTTTTGACTGAAGCGTCGTCGGAGGGGTTGGCTACCTGACTTTCTGCAACACCGCAAGATACTGTCAGAAAAACCACAGCGAGAATGAAAAGAAAATTTTTATATGGAAATAATTTCATTACCGGTTTTTTAATGATAAAGCGAAAAAAGAAATTTCATGCAAAGTTAAAAACAATTTGCACTAACTAATCTTAAAACACTAAGTTTTATTATTTTTTATAAATCGAAAAGAGATTTAACCGGGTATTTTGATTAAATCAGAGAATTGTCTTTTTTCAATTCAATCTTAACAGGGCAATGATCGGAATGAAAGGCATTAGAGAGTATTTCGGCCGAAAGTAACCGGGGTTTTAGCGGTTCGCTTACCCAATGATAATCTATTCGCCAGCCTGCATTTTTATCACGGGCAAATGTTCGCATATCCCACCAGGTGTATTTATCGGGGCTTTTGTCGAATTCACGGAATGAATCGACCATACCCGATGCCTCAAATTTGTCGAGCCAGGATCTTTCTTCGGGCAGAAATCCCGAGATTCGCTCGTGATGTTCTGGATTATGAATATCTATTGGATTATGGGCAATGTTATAATCGCCGCATACAACTATGTGAGGTCTGCTTTTTCTCAAGTCATTAATAAATATCTGAAAATCAGCCAGAAATTCCATTTTAAATTGATGTCTTTCACCGCTTGCTGCTCCGTTTGGGAAGTAAACACTGATGACAGTCAGGTCGTCAAAGTCAGCACGCAACACCCGCCCTTCCGAATCGTATTTGTGAGAATCCATACCTGTAACCACATTATCAGGAGAAATCTTAGTGAAAATGGTCACTCCGCTATACCCTTTTTTCACGGCCGAATGAATAAAACACGTATAACCCATTTCGTTGAAGGCCGATGTGTCTATCTGCTCCGGCTGAGCTTTTGTTTCCTGCAGGCACAGTATGTCAGGATTTTCTTCTTTCAGCCAACCGGTCAGGTTTTTGTTCATTGCCGCCCGAATACCGTTCACGTTGTAGGAAATTATTTTCATTTTTTTGTTAGAAATTTTGTCATTTTGTCAATCCAGCCAGAGTTAATTTTCATACCAGTCAACCAATCAGCCGTTCGCTTTTTTTACCTGTTTGTAAAGTACTGATGCAAAAACAAAATCGTTCAAAGCCTGATTTTCGGCATGATAAATCATTTTGTTTGTCCCTTCCCATGCTTTTTTACCTTTATCAATAAAAATAATATTATCGCCGATTTCTATCACAGAGTTCATGTCGTGCGAATTGATAATGGTCGTAATATTGTATTCTTGCGTGATTTCCTGTATAAGCCGGTCGATGATAAGTGATGTTTTCGGATCCAGGCCTGAATTGGGCTCGTCGCAAAATAAGTATTTGGGATTCAGTGCGATGGCTCTGGCTATGGCCACGCGTTTTTGCATGCCTCCGCTTATCTCCGACGGAAATAGACTGAAGGCTCTTTCTTCCAGGTTTACCCTTTTCAGGCAAAATTCTGCCCGTTTTTCCATCTCTTTTTTCGTGTCTGACGAAAACATTTCGAGCGGATACATCACGTTTTCCATTACTGTGAGGGAGTCGAAAAGGGCTGAGCCCTGAAAAAGCATACCCACTTCTCGTCTCAAAACACGAATATCTTTCATCCTCATATCCGGCATGTTTCGCCCGTCGTATTCTATTCTGCCGGCGTCTATCCGGTGAAGTCCGATGATACTTTTCATCAGTACCGTTTTCCCCGAGCCGCTTTCTCCGATAATCAGGTTGCATTTTCCGTTTTCAAATATGCCTGAAATATCGAAAAGTACCTGATTCCCGTCAAAAGATTTATTGATGTTTTTTACTTCTATCATTGTTAGTTCAGCATTATATTGGTAATGAGCAGATTGAAAAACAGAACTAAAATGCTGCTGTTGACTACTGCGTTGGTGCTCGCTTTGCCCACATCGAGCGCACCGCCGTAAGAGTAGTACCCGTAGTAAGCCGCCACCGACGATATGAGAAAAGCAAAAACGATAGATTTTACAACTGAGTAGAAAATATAGTAAGGAATGAATGCATACTGAATGCCAAGCA
Source organism: Paludibacteraceae bacterium (assembly GCA_018055865.1). Taxonomy (GTDB): domain Bacteria; phylum Bacteroidota; class Bacteroidia; order Bacteroidales; family Paludibacteraceae; genus UPXZ01. The sequence continues at coordinate 4,586 of JAGPGR010000066.1, forward strand.
GGTAATCGGCTACAGAAATTACGTCGCTGAACATACCCACCAGATATCCGCCAAACAAACCAACCGCCATGCTGAAAATAACCAAAAAAGGCATCATCAGTACGAAAGCCATTATTTTGGGCAGTATAAGATAGTTGGCAGAATTGACTCCCATGATTTCGATGGCGTCAATTTGCTCGGTAATGCGCATGGTGCCTATTTCAGATGCTATGTTTGAACCTACTTTTCCGGCCAGAATAAGACACATGATGGTGGAAGAAAATTCCAGCAACAACGTATCGCGGGTTACCAAACCTGTACTGTAGGAAGGCAAAAGCGGGTTCTCGGTATTCAGTTTTGTCTGAATAGTCATGATAGCACCGATAAAAATGGAGATGATGATTACGATTGGCAGCGATTCAAGCCCCAGTTTCTCAAGTTCCTTCGGAAACTGACGCCAAAACATTTTCCATCGGTCGGGTTTAACAAATACCCTGCGCATAAGTAATGCGTACTGGCCGGTCTGATAGAGGTATCCCATAGTTCATGTTTTTTTTTGAGAAGTACAAAGATATAAATTAATTGGCTCCTGCTGATAAAAAAAAAGAGAAATCCAAATGTGAATTTCTCTTTACTATTTCGTATTCTTTAGAAAATTTTAGTAACGTCTTTCTTTGATACGTGCTTTTTTGCCGGTAAGTGCGCGCAGGTAATACAGCTTAGCGCGACGAACTTTACCTCTTTTATTTACTGTGATGCTTTCAACAAAGGGTGAATCCATCGGGAAAATACGCTCAACGCCTACGTTTCCTGACATTTTGCGAACTGTGAAACGTTTCTTGTTCAGATGGCCTACGATTTTAATAACATCGCCCCGGTATTCCTGAATACGCTCTTTGTTACCTTCTTTGATGCGGTATCCTACGGTTACGGTATCTCCGGCTTTGAACGGGGGGAAGTTTTTTACTTCGTCAAACGATTGCTCTGCAACTTTTATTAAGTCCATGATTTGATTTTTATTAAAGTTGATACTTTGCGCAATATTCACAGACTTATTTTGCTCGCTGCCAGAGATTACGCTGAAAATTGGACTGCAAAAGTACAGATATTTTTTTATTCAGCAAAATGATTTGAGTAATTTTTCCCCAAAAATCTTTATTTCAAACAGAAAAAGCAAAATCCGGCATTCGAATGATTCAAAACATCTTTAAATGGCAATCAATTTTCCCAAACTCACGTAATACAAACAGGCTTTCACGGGTTTATATCCCATCTCGGTCAAGAAATCCGAATACCCGCGGAGTTGCCTTATGTGAAATGCTCGTTCTTCCTGACCGAATTTGTAATCAATGACAGTTGCATTGTTATTTTTCAGTATCACCCGGTCTGGACGGTATTTGTAGCCTTCGGGATGTAAAATTGTGGCTTCGTTCAGTACCTCGGCAGAATGGTCAAACCACTCATCCACTTCGGGCAGTGACCAGAATCGCTCCAACTCCTGGCGTATTTCAGGCAAATCAGTCTGGCTTATTTTTCCGGACGAAAGCTGCAGGATTATCGCTTTTTCTTCGTCGCCCCTGCAGATGGTTTGGCGCAGAATGTCGTGCATGATGGTACCGTAGTTCACCCGGCTTTCGGATATTGAAGCTGTTTTCCAGTAGTCGGCGCTTGTGTGACGTATTTTCAGTCTGTCGCTGCTGTCGCTGACAGGGTAGGAGGTCAGTTTTTTTGAAATTCCTTCTGTCTTTTTCACTTTGTATACGGCTCTGGTGGGCTCACCGATTTCAAAAACCGTTTTATCTTCATTCCAGCAATGGCTAAGGTCATCATTTTCATTCAGAGAATTGAACAGTAAATCGGATATTTTCGTCAAATTTTTCAAAGAAGTATCAGAAGGTGCCTCGGCAAAGCAAATCATTTCATTTCTTGCCCGGGTAAAAGCCACGTACGCAAGATTCAGATTGTCGACAAACTGATGCATTTGTTCATCGAAATATTCGTTCCGGAAAATGGTGTTTTCAAGCACTTTGCTGTATTGAACGGGCATCAGAGGCAGTTCATCGAATGGAGCTAAGGATGTTTCGCACCAAAGCAACGGTGCTGTAAAACCCGCAGCATCGATATTCCAGTTGCAAAAAGGAATTATAACTACTTTGAAATCAAGTCCTTTTGATTTGTGAATTGTCATAACCCGAAATGCCTGCTCATTCTCCGGAGCATTTATAAATTGCTTTTCTCCATTTTCGTCCCACCAGCTTAGAAAACTGTTCAGGTCGGCGTTGCGATTGTTTATAAATTTGAAAACAAGATCCTGGAATGCTTGCAGAAAGACGGTTTCGCCATACCATTTTTCCAGCTGAAATACACTGATGAGCTTTTCGGTAGCTTCAAAGAGCGATAGATGGCTCATTTCTTCCAAACATGCATTTTCTTCGTCAGTGAATAGTGTCGATTGAGCTGCATTTCCTTCTCCTTTGCCTTTCAGACACGAGCGAACAGATTCATCTTCACTCCGTTTCAATTTACCGAGCTGGTATTCGTATTGCATTATTGCTCGGTTCACATCGTCGTTCGGATTGAAAATCAACTTTAATGTGGAAATTATAAAATTGACCGAAGACGATGAAGTCATTGTCAGACCTTCATTTCCTACAATTTCGTAGCTGAATCCGGGACGTGCTCCCGGTGAGTTTTTGAATGTCACCAAATAATTAATCAATGTAGTGGCATGATCGTTATTTCTTACCAAAAAAGCAACATCTTTCGGTTTGAATCCTCTGTCAACCAACTCCTCGAGCAATGCGGGAATTTTTTCTAATACCGCCGTTTCCCAGTCGGCTTTAATACCTTCTTTATCAACGAACTGAATCTGAACATGTCCTGATTCGGCATTTCCCGAAACGTGTTGTTCTATGTCACTGTAAGCATGTGAAATCTTTGATTTTAGAGCCTCCAGGTTTGGATTTTCGATGCCTGCTGGACCGATTCCGGCATTTAATTTCTCCTGCAACTTTCCTGCTGCATGTTTGAAAAAAGAATTGTTGAAGTGAATGATATTTTTATCACTTCGCCAGTTTACATCCAGTGTGTTTTGTTTGATTTGTAAAGAAGAAAAATCATTATTTACCTGTTGGTCAAGTAGTTTCCAGTCCGAATTTCGCCAGCGGTAAATACTTTGCTTCACATCACCCACTACCATGTTTTTTCCGCCACCGGCCAAGCTGTTCGAAATCAGCGGTTTGAAATTTTTCCATTGTAGTAAGGAAGTGTCCTGAAACTCATCAATCATGTAATGATCAATGTTTACGCCCGTTCGTTCGTACACGAAAGGAGTCTCACTATCGTCGATGATTTTGTTCAGCAGCAAATTTGTGTCTGCCAGCAGCATTATGTTTTGTTCGTTGGTCAGTCTTTTTATCTGTAAAGCCAGGTCAGAAAGGATGCCGAGCGTGCTGAGGTGTTTGTTGATTATTTTAGCAGTATTGTAAGGGATAATTCCCCTTGTAAGCAATTCGGTGATGTTTCTCAGACTTTCCCCCAGACCATTGTTGTAAGCGTTTTCAATGGCTTCTTTGATGTGCGTTGGAGC
>JAGPGR010000381.1 GCA_018055865.1 Paludibacteraceae bacterium
CCGGAAGCATGATGCGTATGCCGGGACTGCCCAAAGAACCGCAAGCGAAGTACATCGACATCGTGGATGGTGAGATTGTGGGATTGAGCTAGTGAATGGTGGAAACTGAATGATGAAAACAAAAAGAGGCTGTCTCAAAAGGGAGGCAGTCTCTTTTTTTTTTGCAATTTCATATAAAATATTCTTCCAAAAATTTTCTATTTTTACAATTTATTTGTATCTTTATGGCTGTATATCAAACATATAAGATATGGCAAAACCAATATTTAAGTCATACAATCAAGGTCAAATAAGCCTGTTTCCCGCCAGTTTAGATGAGAAAATTCCACAAGACTCACCTGTACGCACAATCAATCAAATAGTTGACAATCTGGATATCACCAACGTATTCGATACTTATAAAGGTGGCGGCACCAGTGCATACCATCCCCGGATGATGCTTAAAGTGATATTATACAGCTACTTGAACAATATTTATTCGTGCCGTAAAATCGAACAGGCACTTTTAGATAGAGTTAGTTTTATGTGGTTAGCAAGCAATCAAACCCCTGATCACAATACGATTAATCGCTTTCGATCTTCTCATTTAAAGAATACGATACATCAGATCTTTACCCAGGTGGTGGTCATGCTGGTGGATATGGGCTATTTAAGTTTGGATGTGATTTATGTGGACGGGACTAAATTAGAATCACGTGCCAACCGTTATACTTTTGTATGGCGCAAATCTGTAGAAAAGAACAAAGCAAAGTTAGAAGCAAAAATCCGTAAAGTACTGGAAATGGTCGAAGAGGGTATTGCACAGGACAATCAACCGGACGATGAGCCTCCTACACCCATCAACAGTGAAGAATTAAAAAAACGGATTGCTCAGATAAATCAGGAGAACCGCTCGAAAGAAGAGAAAAAATCAATAAAAACGCTTGAAGATAAGTATTTACCAAAACTTGAGGAATACGAAAAACACCTCAAAACGTTAGGCAGCCGAAATAGTTATTCTAAAACCGATCCGGATGCCACCTTTATGCGAATGAAGGAGGATCACATGATGAACGGTCAACTCAAACCGGCTTACAATGTTCAGATAGGAACAGAAAACCAGTTCTTTACTCATTATGATTTTTACCCTAATCCTACAGACACACTTACTTTTATTCCCTTTGTCAATGGGTTCAGCGAACGTTACGGTCTTCTTCCTGCCAAAACAGTAGCCGATTCGGGTTACGGCAGCGAGGAAAATTATGAGTTTATGGAAACAAATGAAATTGAACCGTTTGTAAAATACAACTATTTTCACAAGGAGCAGAAGAGGTCATTCAAAAACAATGGTTTTCTTGTTCAAAACCTGTATTACAATGCTCACGATGATTACTTTGTGTGTCCCATGGGCCAACACATGGAAAAAACCGGAACTACGGAGAGAAAAACTGATAACGGATATATCTCGAAAATAAGTGTTTATGAGGCAAAAAACTGTCAGGATTGTCCACTGAGGTGTTTGTGCCACAAAGCGAAAGAAAATCGCAGGATAGAAGTTAACCATAATCTAAACCGACATAAGCACAAAGTCAGGGAGCTGCTAAACTCTGAGGAAGGGCTTTTACACAGAAGCCGAAGACCCATAGAGCCTGAGGCGGTATTTGGTCAGACTAAATCCAATAAACACTACAACCGGTTCAGGCATTTTGATAAAGACAAAGTTATGATGGACTTTGCTATATTTGCTATTGCATTCAATTTGGGGAAAATGTATCGAAAAACTGAAAATATCAACAAAAACACACCCAAAACCGTAAAACACACTCAATTATGTGTTTTGATCTTTTTTGTGGTTCAGTACACAAAAAAAAGTGCTGAATTTACAAGAAATGATTTCTCAAATCCTGAAATTGCAGCATAAGAAAAAAAAAGAAGCTGCCCTTATGAGACAGCCTCTTTGTTGAAAAAATTATTTGCGTCCTGAAAGGGCAATATTCAATTTAGAATTAGTTTTCATTTCAAATACATCTTTTTGTTTTTAGACAGACAAGAATGTATGTCCTCCTAATAACAACCGTTAATCATCACATACATATTCTGCTCACTGTCAGAGTAATACAATCTTTTCTCCGTTAACTTTTTTACCACCTATTGCAAAAGGTTCATTTATATCTTACTTTTGTTTCAAACAAATTTTTCTGAATTTCAAAGAAGTTTAGTATGATATTTGAATACATATTCTCAAAATATTGTAAAAGGTAAATTTTTCACAAGCTAAAAGTCCCCCTTGGAGGATTTAGGGGGCCAAAATTATGAAACGAAAACACATTATCCTGCTACTCGCGATGACATTGGTCAGTACCTTTGGCGCAATTGCGATTGCTCAAAAATCAAAGTCAACCACACCACAATTTATGGAAACACGTTGGAGGAAAGTAGAAGAACTGGCTGAAAAACAGATGCCTGAATCGGCTTTGAAAGAGGTGGAAGCCATTCTTGCACAAGCCAAAAAAGTTAAAAATTCGGGACAAATCCTGAAAGCGATGATTTATCGGATGCGG
>JAGPGR010000382.1 GCA_018055865.1 Paludibacteraceae bacterium
GCCCAATGCAATACTCACGCTCAAAGGAGATATGAACACATTCTTTTCGGAAGTATTGGCAAGAGTCTGATTCATCAGATCAAATGCAAATTCATTGTCCTGTACCACACGCTGTTTTTGCACAGCAGTCAGATTGAAAGGCTTAGCTATTTCATCAGGTGCAGGATTATTGGTATCGCAGCTTATCAGCAGCGATGCCATCAGCAGTAGTGAAATCATTTTTTTCATAATAATAACAATTAAACTTTTTTACAAAAAAGAGAAAATCAATCCGGAGTTTATTTTAATTTGAGATATTTCTCGCTGCAACCTTCTATGCATGGATAATAAATATACAAAACAGACCCTACCTGCCTGAACCTGAGATTAAAAAACATTTGGGAACATGCAGGTGCCGTAATAGTGGAATCAGCCAGCGAGTATGTTCCGGTTTCGGGATAAGCAGTTTCAGCTGACATATTGCACAGGGAGCCATTGGAGGTAATAACTCCTGAAGCATAAAATTCTATTATTTTGTTACTCGTAGCCGGCCGGTAAACTCCGCTTCCATCACCCGGGTCTTGCAATACTTCCTTCAGTATCCATTTTCCCACTAATTCGGATTCAATATTTTCCGGATTTTTATCACATGAAATGATAAACACCGTTATAAACGAAAACAAAATAATTTTTTTCATAGTTAGTCAAATTAAAAAAACAATTATAATTCTATTCTCAATCCCCCGCTCAGGCCAATGGTAAGCGGCTGCTCGGTGCGGGCGCTCCTCGGCTGATTATTCCGGAGGTAATAAATCAGTTTTGGTTCCAGAAATAAACTCAGGTCTTTCTGAATTTGATAGTCAACCCCCAACGCTCCCTGTAATGACCACTGAACCCCTTCAATACCCGAATTGACATCGGTGTTAGTGGTTACAGTTTCACCTTTAATTTCCTGCTCGTAGTTGGATCGCAAGCCTTTTTCCAGCATTCCTCCGGCAGAAATATAGAGATTCCATTTGGGCTGATCAATCAGCGAAGCTCTCACGTTGAGTGGAATGCCCAGGTAATGAAGTTGCAACACTCCGCGAAAATCGGGATCACCGGGGCGAAAATAATCCGATTTGAGGTAGGTGTACACCAGTCCGCTTTCCACACTGAACGTTTTGTTCAGCGGCTTTACCAGTGTAATGCCTGCTGAAATCGGAGGATCGTGTCTGGCTTCCGAGTAATCGTTGGCATTGAGCACAGTGGCGTAGTTTGATTCAATTTCCCGTTTCACCAGGTGAGGGCTGGCCATGTAGGTATTATTCTGCGGAATAATCTTATCGGGAACTGTGAAACCACCCAGAGAGCCTACAGCAGCAGCTAAGAGCAACGGACGTTTTCTTTCAGGTTTGCGGGTTACGGCCGGAATTTCGGGATAATCGTTCAGGTCGGGCAGCGAGGTTATTTCGGCAGTTGTGGCATTTTTCCCTCCCTGCAACGTGTTTTGGTCTGTTTCCGGCTTGCCCGTATCCTGTTTTTCGTCGGCTCTCTCCCGGATAGTTGATTTTTCATCCTGATTTTCGGAAAAATTTTCAGTTAGATTTGCAGCCATTTCCTTTTTCAGATTTTCATCCGGTACAAGCGGAGTATTTCTTGAGCCTTTCGCTTGGGCAGAGATTTTTTGTAATGCATTGGTTTTATTTTCTGCCAGTAATGAAGTTTCAGATATCGTTTCAGGTACATTGGCAGAAGCAAAATTCTGTTGATGAGCTGTTGGCTGTTGTGTAGAGTCGGGTTGATAGATTTCCGTTTGATGAACAATAGTTTCTGAAGGTGTAAATTCAGAATTGGAGAATGGTTTGATCAGGAGCAAAAGTGCTACAGCTGCAGCCACACTGCCCGAAATCCAGTACCACACCGGCGGAATGATTCTTTTGGGGGGAGGAGCCGTTTTTTGCTCTATTCCCTTCCAAATGCTTTCATCCAGGGGCAATTCATGATTTTCCAGCTTTTCTTTTACAATCCGGCTGAAAATATCCTTTTCATCAATATGTTTTGAGTTATCTGACATTACTTTTTTTCATTAAATCCAACACCATTTGTTGTAACGATTTGCGGGCACGGGCAAAGTTTGATCTGGAAGAGTTTTCCTGAATACCCAGTTTTTGAGCTATTTCGGCATGGCTGAAACCTTCAATGGCATGTAAGTTAAAAACCGTCCGACACCGGCAGGGAAGTTCGGCAATACATTCAATCAGGTCGTCGGCCGATACATTTTCCAGCACCCTATGATCAAACTCATCCAGCGTTTCGGAGAATTCGTCCATGCGCACATTCATCTTCAGCATCTCATTTTTCTGCAGGTATTCCAGCGCCGTATTGACAATAATCTGACGAATCCATCCCCCCAGCTTTCCTCGGGCATCGAACTGACTGATATGGGTAAATATCTTTATAAACCCATCCTGCAAAACGTCTTTTGCTGATTCCCGATCCTCCACATATCGAACACACACCGACAACATGGCAGGGGCATATTTCTCATACAGCTCCCTCCTTGCCCATGACTCGCCACG
>JAGPGR010000383.1 GCA_018055865.1 Paludibacteraceae bacterium
GGCGAAGGTACAGTTACCTTTGTAGTTGGAAAAGAATAAACTTTCGTTCCAATTTCCGAAAAAATAACTCCCTGAATTCAATTCCTGCAGTTTTGCTTTTTTTCTCAAAACCGGCTTCATGCAGCCGGTTTTTTTATTGTGGTTTACTTCATGCCTGTCACCTGTTTTTCTGTAAAAAAAAATCAGGTCGGTCGGAAATGTATTGCATGAATGCATTATGAATCCGGGGTAATAAAAAAAACGATGCAGTATTGTTAACAGACTAAAATAAAAAGCATATATTTGCCTACGTCTATTATAACTCGAATACATCCACACATTCAAAAAAAAAATAAATTTCAATGCTATGGACCAACCCAAACTCGAACGCCTGCTGCGCGTAATGAAAATGCTTACAGCCAACAATTCGCTGACAATTGAAGAAATTGCAGCGCAGCTATCCATTTCGCCCCGATCGGTGTATCGTTACATCGATACTTTTCGCGAAGCAGGCTTTGTGATTAAGAAAAAAAACAGCTTTATCAAACTGGATAAATCCTCACCCTACTTCAAAGACATCAGCGAATTACTTCACTTCAGTACCGAGGAAGCCTATATTCTCAAAGAGGCTATTGAAAGCATTGACGAGAACAATGTGCTCAAGCAAAACCTAAAAAAGAAACTCTATACCGTTTACAACTACAACATTCTGGCCGAAACCATCGTGAACCGCAAAAACGGAAGGAATGTGGAGCGACTGGTGGAATCCATCGAAAAGCGACATCCGGTTGTGCTGCGCAATTACTCTTCGGCTCACGGACACGATATACGCGACCGTTATGTGGAAGCATTCGCATTCACTACCAACTACGTACAGGTATGGTGCTATTGCCCGGAGGAGAAATGCAACAAGCTATTCAAAGTTTCTCGCATTGGTTTGGTAGATATTCAGCCCGGATACTGGAAACACACCCGCAAGCACAAAACCGGTAACATTGATATTTTCCGGATGAACAGCAACCTGACAATACCGGTGAAGCTGAAACTCGGTCTAAGGGCCATGAACCTGCTCGTGGAGGAATTTCCACTGGCTGCTCCTCAGCTCCGGAAGCTGTCTGGCAACGAATGGCTGCTCGAAACCGATGTGTACTCGCTGGAGGGAGTCGGGCGGTTTGTAATGGGCCTGACCGACGATATTGAAATCATTGATTCGCCCGAACTGAAGGAATATATTGTTAATATTTTAGTTAAAATGAAAAATAAATATTTTGTGTCATAAGCTGTCAAACTTACGCTGTAACTTTGTGGTTTGAGATTTTCAAGCAATAAATTAACTCTTAAACCTACACATTATGGAAACAAAACACCAGGTACACAATCTTATTCTGCTGGACGAAAGCGGCTCGATGTGGTCAATCAAAAACACCATTATTCAGGGATTCAATGAAATAGTTCAAACCGTGAAAGGCATTGCCCTGCAATATCCGGAGCAGGAGCACCTGATTACGTTCGTTACTTTCAACGGACTGAAAATCAAAACATTGCACTACTGCGAACCGGTAGAAAAACTCAACGAGATTGATGAAAAAAAATATCAACCCGATGCTTCTACTCCGCTATATGATGCTATGGGCTTCAGTTTTGCCAAACTGCGAAAAGAATTGGAAGGGAAAACCGAATACAACGTGCTGGTAACAATCCTGACCGATGGCGAAGAAAATTCGTCGAAAGAATTTTCGGGTGCAGCCATCAAGCAACTGGTGGAAGAACTCAGTCAAAACAACTGGACATTTACCTACATCGGCGCAGATCACGACGTGGAGAAATTTGCCATTTCCATTTCCATCACCAACGCCATGCAGTTCAATAAAAATGAAGCTGATATGAAAGAAATGTTTGTGAAAGAAAAAAATGCCAGAGCCATGTATAGTCAGAAAATACGAACGAAGGAAGATACCAACAAGAATTTCTACGAAGAAGAAGACACCAAATAAAATCAACGAAACACCTGAACCACAATTATTTTTCTGTTTGTTGTCTCTAAAAAGCCACTATCGCAGTGGCTTTTTTTATCGAAAAGCAATTTTCTCACTGATTAACAAACAAAATTTTCGTGACGAAAAATCGAAGGTTATCAATTCTCCACTAAAACAACCGGAATTTTCATTTCCAAACAAAATAAATTGCATAAATTTGCTCGAAATAAATACCCAAATTCAAAAAGAGAGTAGCATGACAGAAATTCAGTTATTAAAAGATAGCAACATTTTTCCGAATGAAAAAGTGCTGGAAGAAGCCCTCGGGAGTGAAGTTTATGGGGTTTACAACCAGTTGACCAGAATCATGCATAGTCCTGAATTTGGATTACATTCCGAATGGAATTATTACAAGGATGGCAAAGCATGGCTCTGTAAAGTAACTCACAGAAAAAAACCGTTTTTTGGCTTTCTGTTTGGGAAAAGCAGATAAAGACCGGATTTTATTTTACAGAAAAAACCGCAACAGGCATCGCGGAATTGCCTGTAAATGAGAAAATAAAACAGCATTTCGCTGAAGCA
>JAGPGR010000384.1 GCA_018055865.1 Paludibacteraceae bacterium
TCAGTCAATCGGGGCATCTTCGGGTGTAATTGTGGCCGGTGCCGTATTCACCATTCCCGGCTTGTATATTCTGCAGGCCAAATATCCCGAAATACAGGTGGATTTCTGGCAGATATTTTTCTCCTCGTTGTTTGGAGGTTTTCTGGGAATCTTATTTCTGATTCCTTTCCGGAAATATTTTGTAAAAGATATGCACGGAAAACTACCTTTCCCGGAAGCTACTGCCACAACTGAAATATTAATGACCGGTGAAAAAGGCGGTAATCAGGCAAAGTTATTGATAACCAGTGGTTTGATAGGAGGGCTTTTTGATTTCAGCTTTTCAGCATTCCGTCTCTGGAGCGAAGAGATTTCTACCCGTATCGTGCCTGTGGGAGCCTTATTGGCCGAAAAATTCAAAATGGTTTTTAAATTTAATGTCAGTGCACTCATTTTTAGTTTCGGGTACCTGGTAGGTCTTCGATATTCACTCATTATTGCTGTCGGTTCGTTGCTTTCGTGGTTGGTTTTAATTCCGTTGGTAAATGAATTCGGAATGATTTCGGCCACTTTGAGCGGCGGGGTCAATCCATTTGCAGCTATGTCGGCCGAACAGATTTTTGCAGCGTATGTACGTCCCATTGGTATCGGTGCCATTGCTATGGCAGGAATTATCGGCATTATCAAATCATCCGGTGTAATCGGAAGTGCTTTCAAACTGGCAGTAGGCGGCAAAAAGAAAGGACACGCAGAAGAAAAAGCTGAACGTACACAGCGAGATATTAAGATGACATTTGTGATGCTCTTCCTGTTCCTTACTTTGGTAGCGGTATTCATTTTTCTGTTAATAGGTGTGAAAGTCACATTCATTCAGGCAGTTATTGCTTTGCTAACTATCACTGTTATTTCGTTCCTTTTCACTACCGTAGCAGCCAATGCCATTGCTATTGTTGGTACAAATCCGGTTTCGGGAATGACGCTGATGACGCTGATTTTATCATCCGTAATTCTCGTTGCAGTAGGTCTGAAAGGCTGGCAGGGGATGGTGAGCGGCCTGATTATCGGTGGTGTGGTTTGTACTGCTTTATCTATGGCGGGAGGTTTTGTCACCGACCTGAAAATAGGTTACTGGCTTGGAACCACTCCGGCCAAGCAGGAATCGTTTAAGTTTTTGGGTACTTTGGTTTCTGCAGCCACTGTAGGAGCAGTTATTTATATTCTGAACGAAGCCTACGGATTTGTAGCCACTCCGGAACATACCAATCCGATGGTGGCCCCGCAGGCCAATGCTATGGCTGCTATAATTGAACCGCTTATGTCCGGAACCGGAGTCAGCTGGATTTTATTGGGGGTAGGAGCCGTTATTTCTATTTTGATAAACTGGTTGGGCATTTCACCCCTTGCATTTGCATTGGGAATGTTCATTCCGCTCCCGCTTAACACACCACTTGTGGTGGGAGGCCTTCTGAATCAATGGTTTAATAGAAGTACCGGAAATGCAAAACTTAACAATGCTCGTCATCAGCGCGGAATTCTGATTGCGTCCGGATTTATTGCCGGTGCGGCTTTGTTCGGAGTGGTAGGAGCTCTCGTTATTTTCATTACCGGCAAAGGCGATGCACTCGATTTGAAAGTTTGGACAGATCCGGGTGGAGTTGGAGCTCAGGTGACTGCATTAGTGGCTTTCGTTGCACTGATTGCATTTTTTGTGTGGGAATCATTTAAGGCTAAAGAAGAGGATTAAAAAAATAGGATTATATTTTTGAATTCTAAAAAAAAATCTATCAATCATCGGGTTGGTAGATTTTTTTATTAATATTTTCAGTTATAAAAATTCTTAATTATCTTTGTCACGCTTAAATCACTTTTTTAAAAAACTATGAGAAAAACAATTGCCTTCCTGAGTGCATGTTGGTTATTTTTTGGAATAACCATTGCCCAAACCACTCCTCCCGTAAAGTCAGGTCCAACTCCGAACACACGTCAAATGAAGTATTTACAAGAGCCAATGGCTGCTTTTATTCATTTTGGGATGAATACTTTTGCCGGTTCCGATGGCATAGAGTGGGGGAATGATGTCAAAAGACCGGCATCTACTTTTAATCCCACCAAAGGCAAAGTGGATACAGACCAATGGGTACGATTGCTGAAAAAAGCAGGTTTTACCCGTGTTATTATCACTCTCAAACATCACGATGGATTTTGTACCTGGCCTACAAAAATTACAGATTACAATATTTCAAAAAGTCCGTATCTGGCCGGAAAAGGAGATTTGGCAAAAGAATTATCTGAGTCCTGCGATAAGTACGGAATGGATATGGGTATTTATCTTTCGCCCTGGGATGCCTGGGAACCTTCGTATGGCGACAGTACTCCGGGCGATTACAACGATTTCTACGACGGTCAGCTCCGCGAATTACTGGGCGGTACTTATGGAAGGTTAAATACCGAAACCGGCAAACGCGAAATAGTGGAAATATGGCTCGACGGAGCTACCGGCGACGGCGTTGCTCATCAGACCTATGACTTTGCCCGCTATGTGAGAACAGTTCGCG
>JAGPGR010000067.1 GCA_018055865.1 Paludibacteraceae bacterium
GTGGAAGACTTGTGTCAGCTGGAATGGGATCGCGCCATTCACCCGCTGCTTTTTCTTTCGCTGAAAAAACAAAACCGGGAAGTAGTGCCGCTAAACATCGTTCTGAATGAAAATCAACGTATTTTGATTATTTCCGGACCTAACGCGGGCGGAAAATCGGTTTGCCTGAAAACAGTTGCACTGCTTCAATTCATGCTTCAATGTGGCATGCTGATACCGATTAACGAAAACAGCCGGTGTGGAGTTTTTCGGCAGTTATTTATTGATATTGGCGATGAACAATCCATTGAAAACGACCTTTCTACCTACAGTTCGCATTTGCTGAACATGAAATATTTCATCAAAAACAGTAACGAAAAAACATTGCTTTTGATTGATGAATTCGGCAGCGGCACCGAACCACAAATTGGAGGTGCCATAGCCGAAGCCGCATTGGAGCGGTTTAACCGAAACAAAGCTTTCGGAGTGATAACGACACACTACACCAATCTGAAGCATTACGCTGAAGGAACTGAAGGCATCGTAAATGGTGCTATGCTTTACGACCGTCAGCATCTGCAGCCGCTTTTTCAGCTGGACATTGGCAATCCCGGAAGTTCGTTTGCCGTGGAAATTGCCCGTAAAATTGGTTTGCCCGAAGATCTGATTGCCGATGCTTCCAACAAAGCCGGTGCCGGACATATGGATTACGACAAGCATTTGCAGGACATTGTAAGGGATAAGCGATACTGGGAACGTAAGCGGCAGGAAATCCGCATCAAGGAAAAGCACCTGGAAGAAACCCTTGCCAAATACGAAGCCGAGCTGAATATAACAGAAAAAAAACGTAAGGAAATCACTTCAAAAGCCCGTACAGAAGCAGAAAATCTGCTAAAAAAAACCAATGCCAAAATTGAAAACACCATTAAAGAAATCATCGAAGCTAAAGCAGATAAAGTTCAGACTAAGCAGTTACGTAAGGAGTTAGCTGATTTCGCTTCAAAAGTGCTCGAAGATCGAACCACGAACCACGAAGTAAAGAAAAAGAAACCTGAATTACTGAGTTTAAATAAAAAGGACAAAAGGGGCAGGTCAGAAAGCAATAAAGTACCTCTTGAGGTTGTTTTAAGTGGCTTTTCTGTTGGTTCGTCCGTTCGCATCAAAGGCCAAACAGCTATAGGCACAATTATTGATGTTCAGGATAAACAAGTCGTTGTGGCATTCGGACAGCTGAAATCTACAGTAAAACTGAACCAACTGGAAGCTGCAAGCAACAATCAGCAAAAAAAAGAAAACCGGAAGTATGAAAATTTGGGAAAAACCGTTACAGATGATGTGAGGGAACGAAAACTGAATTTCAAATCAGAAATTGACGTTCGCGGCATGCGCGGTGATGAGGCTTTGCAGGCAGTGACTTATTTTGTTGACGATGCCCTGATGGTAGGCACAGCCAGCGTCAGAATCTTACATGGTACCGGCACCGGAATTTTGCGCCAGCTTATCCGTCAATACCTCTCTACGGTGCAGGGAGTAAAAAATTATCACGACGAACATGTACAATTTGGAGGTGCTGGAATTACAATTATTGAATTTGAATAAAAAAATCAATTTTATTGAAAAGAGGTGAATTTTCTCAAAGAAAAAGCATCTTTCTGAAGAAAAAAAATAAATTTGTAAAAATAAAGCAGTTTTAAAATGAAAAAATACATTATATGTGTCTGGTTTTTATTGTTGTTTGTAAATGTGTGCCAGGACATTCAAGCGGTTCCTGCATATCCCTACCCCGTTGAGATTCGTCAACCGGACGGTTCATTACTGACTGTAAGATTAAGAGGTGATGAATATCATCATTTCGTTGAGACTGAAGATGGTCATTTAATAACCAAAGATTTGAAAGGTTTTTTCAACTACGCAACTCTTGATTCAGAAGGAAAACCGATTGATACGAAAATAAAAGCCAATAACAAAAGTAATCGAAGTTATTCAGAAAAATCTTTTGTTTCCCGCCTTCAATCACCTGCTTCTAATGTTGCATTAAACCAGCAAATGCGTGCAAAAAGACCTCAACTGTCTGAAATATCATCACAAAATCGTGTTTACCCCAGAACAGGATCACCCCGTTCACTGATTATTCTGATCAACTTTGCTGATTTGACGTTTGTTACTCCCAATCCTCAACAAGCCTTTACGGCCATGCTAAACGAAAAAGGATATAGCGCAAATGGTGGAACGGGATCTGCCCGGGATTATTTCCTGGACAATTCTATGGGAAAATTCAGTCCTGATTTTGATGTGGTGGGACCTTACACATTGCCTCGGGGCTATGCATACTATGGTAAGAACGACAAAAGCGGCATGGACAGCATACCTTTTCAGATGATAGCAGATGCTTGTACAGCAGCTCATCAGGCAGGAATCAGTTTTTCAGTTTATGATGCCGACAATGACGATATTGTTGACAACGTGTTTGTGTATTTTGCCGGACACAATGAAGCTGAATGGGCAGGAAATAACACCGTCTGGCCACATCGCTGGGGCATTTATCCTACATCCATTTTTGGAAACAGAGATGGCAACTATACAGGAACTGTTGAATCAGTTACATTTGATGGAAAAAGAGTAGAAGATTATGCTTGTACATCTGAGTTACGTGGAAGAACAGGCACTTCAATGGCTGGAATTGGTACATTCACTCATGAATTTGGTCATGTAATCGGACTTGCCGATATGTATGCCACGAATGGAGCCTCCCATCACACATTATCTGATTGGAATATTATGGATGGGGGTGCATATCTGAACAACGGAAGGACACCGCCGGCTTACAATTCATTTGAACGTTTCAAATTAGGTTATTTAACTCCTTCACTGTTAAACAGACCGAGAAATGCAATTTTGCGTCCATTAACCAGCGATAACGAAGCATATTTGGTTTCACAAACAAACAATCACAATCTTCTGGGTGATAATCCGAATCCAAAAGAATTTTTTCTGTTTGAAAATCGTCAGAAAACAGGCTGGGATAAATATTTACCGGGACATGGCATGTTAATTTACAGGATAAATTACAATCAAAATGACTGGGATTACAATCAGCCAAATAATGATCCCGATAAAATGGCTGTAGATTTAATGGAAGCCGACAAAATAGCCAATGATAATACCCTTGCCGGTGATCCACTTCCTGGAACATCGCAAATTAGTGAATATAATTTAGAGACTCTTGACGGTACAATACTGGAAACTCCTTTAACCGATATCGCCGAGAATTTTGATGGAATTATTTCTTTTTATTACGGAACCTTGCCCGAAAATGAATTGAGATACTCTGTTTTGGATAATAATGGCAATATTCTGGTATTTTTGGGAGCCGAAGAGCTTGAAGATGTTTTTGTGTACGATACTGCCGGAAGACTTGTTAAAAAGATAAAAGCAACTTCAACAATAATTGAAATTGAAGGTTTACACAAAAAGACAGTTTATATTATTAAATCAGGCAACCGGTTTGCTAAGATTGCTATTATTTAAAGAATAAAACCATAACTACTTTTCACCCAACTATCATATAATAAGAAAGGTCAGCATGTCAGCCGACCTTTTTTTATTCCTTTCACCGAAAAAGAGTTACCTGCGTATAAACTTACGTATGCTCCTTACTAATTTATATCCGATTACTATCCCCTCGACCAGCGAAATTGCTTTTCCTTTACGGATAGGAGTAGTAATGAAAGATAGTGGTGACAACGCGTTGTTTTTAAGCGAAATAGTTGTAGAATCCTTACTAAAAGGCACCAATCGCTTAGCAGAGCTCGAAATCTGCTCTTGCTGTGCATCTATTCTTTGTTTGAGTTGTTTTTTTGCATTTGCCAAATCCTCAAAAGAAAGATTTTTGGTTTCATAAAGTTGCTGCATTGTCTTCATCTTTCAGTTTCTTTTCGTTTGAGTCTTCATAGAAAACGTCAACCATTATTTTGAGTAAAGGATTGATAATAAGCTGCTTTCTGAACGATAACACAATCAAGAGCAAAACAATAAAAAAGACTCCGATAATGGCAAAACTGGCAACAAATCCAATACCCGGCGCCAGAGCATAAGCCACGGCAAACAACAGGTAAAACAGTGTTCCAATGATGAAAACAAACGCAATAAGTGCTATCATCAGTTTTGAAAGTAACTTAGTCAATTTCTCAACCAAACCTACCTGCAAATAATCAGATTGCAAATTCACATACTCCTTTACATCTGCAAAGAGTTGCTGAAAACCATTACTTGAGCTATCTGTTTTAACAGTCATGCTTACCTAAGCTGTAACGTCCTGTACTTCAGATTTAATATCATCTACCAAATCTTCCAGGTCACTTTTACTTAGGTTAATGCCTCTTTTTTTCAGTGCATCTACCACTTTTTCTTTTGTTGTGTCAAATTCATCGACAATTTTTGCTCTTGTTTCCGAACCTTTATCAGGAGCCATCAATATGCCTAAAGCTGCTCCGACTACAGCTCCACCTAACAGGGCTGCTAAAATTCCACCGGTATTTTTCATAATTGTAAAAAAAATTAAATTGTTAATAATGTGCATTATGTAGGTATAACACCCCTATTAATCAAAAAGTTTGCCAAGAAAGTAAATTTATTAAATATTCAATTCTTTTAAAATCTTGAAAAAAGATTGAGTCCGAAAACAACATTTATTCCTGTTTGTATCCGAAACTTCTGAGTTTTAAATCTTTATTTCGCCAGTCTTTTTCTACTTTTACATACAGTTCGAGGAAAACTTTCTTCTCAAAAAAAGCTTCGATGTCCTTACGCGCCTCGATACCAACCTTTTTCAGTGATTTTCCTCCTTTTCCGATTATGATTCCTTTCTGAGAATCTCTTTCTACGTATATAACGGCATTTATTCGTATCAGAGCGGCTTCTTCTTTGAATTGCTCCACTTCCACTTCAACAGAATATGGAATTTCTTTTTCGTAATTCAACAGAATTTTTTCTCTGATAATTTCTGTTACAAAAAACTTAGCCGGCTTGTCCGTGAGCTGATCTTTTTCAAAAAAAGGTGGAAACTCGGGCAAAAGTGCCAATATCCGGTTAAAAAGCGGTTCAATATTGAATTTTTCAGTAGCCGAAATCGGAAAAATCTCTGCATTGGGCAATACTGTTTTCCACTTATCTACCAAATCTTCCAGTTTCTGTTGATCTATCATATCTATCTTATTGATAATCAGCATAACAGGCGCTGTATTCTGACCCACTTTATCGACAAAATCCTTGTTTTTCTCATAATTATCGTATACATCGGTTACATAAAGCAACACATCGGCATCCGAAAGAGCTGAATTTGAAAAACTGAGCATCGACTCCTGAAGGCGGTAATTGGGTTTCAGCACACCTGGAGTGTCTGAATATACTATCTGAAAGTCATCCCCGTTCACTATTCCCAAAATCCGGTGACGGGTAGTTTGTGCCTTGGAAGTAATGATTGATATTCGCTCCCCTACCAATGCATTCATTAATGTCGATTTCCCCACGTTGGGATTTCCAACTATATTTACAAAACCTGATTTGTGCATTTTTTTTCTTTTTTACAAAGATACACATTTTAATAAATATCATGACTTTTTCGGTTCATGAAAGAATTATGATCAGAAGATATTTTTGCTTCACACAATTTTAGTTATTTTTGTCGTTAATTAATACTCAAAGGTAAATTTTGAATTTAATGAAAAAAATATATCAGACAAATCAAATTCTAAAGTTTGTTTTTATTGCTGTAGCCATGATTATAGTTATTGCCTCTGGGATATTTACTAATCGACTGGCTGAGAAATTATCCGGAGAGGAAACCAAAAAAATAGAAATTTGGGCTGAAGCTACCCGTCAGTTGGTATTGGCCGACGAGAATACAGACATGAATTTCCTGCTGGGCATTATTGAAGGCAATACAACCATTCCGGTTATCATGACCGATGAGAATGACCGGATGCTCCAACACAGAAATATAAAAGTTCCGAAAAGCAATGAGGAGTCTTTTTTCAATAAGAAAATAGCCAATCTGAAAGAAGTTCGTCCACCCATTGTTGTAAAGTTGGATGCAGATACCCGTCAGTTTATCTATTACGACGAATCGTCGCTGTTAAAACGGTTACACATTTTTCCATTTGTACAACTTGGAATTATAATTGTTTTTCTTATTATCGTGATTCTCGTTTTTTCAAGTACCAAAAAAGCAGAGCAAAATCAGGTTTGGGTAGGCCTTTCCAAAGAAACAGCTCATCAGCTCGGTACACCCATTTCTTCCCTGCTTGCCTGGACAGAGCTGCTCAAACTCCGTCATGAAGATGATAAACTTATCAACGATATGGAAAAAGATGTCAGGCGGCTCAGCATCATAGCCGAACGTTTCTCAAAAATTGGTTCGAAGCCTGATTTGAAAAAAACTGATTTGACCGAAGCTATGAACAATGCAGTGAGCTACATGAAAAACCGAAGTTCAAACAAAGTAAATATCACATTGCATTATCCTGAAAATGAACTTATTGCAGTTCCACTTAATGTACCGCTATTTGAGTGGGTTATTGAAAATCTTTGTAAAAATGCTATTGATGCGATGAATGGAAGCGGAAAAATAGATATATCGGTCAAAAAAAACGCCAAAGATGTTTTTATTGACGTGAAAGACTCCGGAAAAGGGATGGACAGGAATATGTACAAGGCTATTTTTACGCCCGGGTTTACTACCAAAGAGCGGGGATGGGGATTAGGACTCTCATTAGCTAAAAGAATTATTGAGGAATACCATCGTGGAAAAATTTTTGTAAAACAATCCGAATTAGGTATCGGTACCATTTTCAGAATAATACTCCCCGGATAGTTGGTTTTTGCATCTCTTTAAGTTATTGGTTTGTTGACAGATAGGGTTCTGCTTAATTTTCCGGGAATCATTTAGGTTAATTTTCAGAAAACAGTACTCTGTCTACGAATAAATTTACAATAAAAGTTTTATAATCGAGTGAATTTTTGTACCTTTGCACCGTTTTTACATGATTCATTATGCCTAAATTTGACGAATATAACATTCCTTTGAAAGGACTGAAGGCAGAAAGCCGGGATTTTGAATTCAATCTGGATAATCAATACTTCAAAAAAATTGACAGTCCGGAAGTTCAGCGTGGAAATGTGAAAGCTAAAGTCACTCTAGTGAGCAAAACGAATCTCTTTGAGCTTTCTTTCTATCTGGATGGAGTAATTCAAATTCCGTGCGACAGATGCCTGGATGATATGAATCAATCCATACAGTACAAAGAAAAACTTCAGGTAAAATTCGGCGAAAGTTTTTCGGAAGAAGGAGATATCGTAATTGTTCCGGAGTCAGACGGAGCCATTAACATTGCCTGGTTTTTGTATGAATTCATTGTTCTGAATATCCCGATAAAACATGTACATGTCACGGGAGAGTGCAACAAAACAATGGTCAGCAAACTTAAAAAACATATTACACGGCAAAAAAATGTAGATGATGATGAGGCTGAAGACATTAGCTTTGATGACGATGAAGATATTTCAGTAGAAGATACTGCAACCGATCCGCGTTGGGACGGACTGCAAAACATATTAGAAAACAATTAAATTTAAGTAATAAAATGGCACATCCTAAACGAAAACAATCAAAACAAAGAACCGCCAAAAGACGGACACATTATAAAGCTGCATTGCCTACATTAGCAATCTGCTCAAACTGCGGTGCAAGTCATATTTACCACACCGTATGTCCTGAATGTGGTTATTACAGAGGAAAACTTGCTATCGAAAAAACCGTAGCAGAATAATCTGACACACCTTTAAAAATCAAGTAAATTTAACAAAATAAATTTACTTGATTTCTTATTTTAAAAAACCGAAACTATATGTCGCAAATACATGCCGTCATAACAGGCGTGGGTGGTTATGTACCTGAATATAAGCTTACAAACGAAGAATTATGTCGAATGGTGGACACCAACGATGAGTGGATTACTACCCGTGTCGGCATAAAAGAAA
>JAGPGR010000385.1 GCA_018055865.1 Paludibacteraceae bacterium
CCAGGTTGAACAACTTTGTAAGAAGCAGGGCCTTTCATAAATCCTCTGTTACGCATCATTTTATCATTCTCAAAACCTTCGATATCAGCTTGTACCGTTCCCGGAGATTCATATCCGATGGATACATCTGTTGCATAATTGTTTAGATTCAGAGGAACTCCGGCAGGAATATTGTCAAAATAAAGCTGAGCCACACCCCGTTTGCCGTTGGTAAGGTATCCAAATCGTACTTCGTAGGTTCCTGCTGGTATTGGCGGAGTTACTATAGAGAAATCGTAGAGATTGCCGGAAGTTGCTCCAAGGAAAATTTCATCTCCTTCGTAGTTTTGATATCTTGAATCGGCAGTAAGGTAGCTTACCACAGTCTGTTCGGAACTGGATAATCTGTCAATGTAATTTCGGGGCAATCTGAATTGTAGATTTGGGCCGGGTCCGGGACTTGTTATGCCTCTTCCACGCATATTATTGTTGGATAATTCGGGGAAAAAACTGGCTCCGTCAAAGCGTAAACGCTTTGTAGAGTGTTCTGCTTCTACTTGCTGGTCATAGGCCAGAATTGCGTCAATTTCGTGATAAACACCATTTACGGCATCATTATCGTAGTTGGAAGTAAGGTGTATTTCCTTGCCGGTTTCTCTAATGTAATTTAAAATATTTGTTTGACCTTTCAACCTGTCTTTTTTTACTTCTATCAAGGTATTTGGACACATTGGTTCAAGATATTCGTACATATCCCGCGTCTTGAGCATGTGTCCTGTATCATAAGCATCAATTATTTGCGAGTTGCTCAATTGCTTATTGACAATGTGATAGGCAATAAACCTGTTCAAACTGTTGCGACGGTCAGTAATATCCGATATATCAGCATCATCAGGATAAACGGCATTGTAAATATTGGCAGCGTAAGCTTTCATACTTTCAAGGTCAGTAATACCATTTGCAGCATACGTAGTGTTGCTTTCAACAAAGAGGGTAAAACCGTATTTTCTTGACAACGGGATTTCGTGATAGTACCATTGATTGGATTCACGTGGAACTGTAATCAGATGTTTATATTCTTCCGGGTCATATGTGTCATCTTTGTATCTCACCAACGAATCTGCCAGACCTGTTGCTAAAAGTGCATCGTAAAACAGCGTAAAATTCTGATCAGCAGCAATTACTTCTACTATCCCTTCGCGGGTAGGATTGAGCACTTCATCTATAAAATGAATTACACCATTATGAACAACTACGTTATTCTGAATTATTTTTGAAGTCTTATTAACGAATGCCTGTCCGTTTGTGCCGAAAGAAATAGCTAAATACCTGTCGCTCATCGACATCTGTGGCAATCGACCGACTACAAAGTTTGAATA
This sequence comes from Paludibacteraceae bacterium, assembly GCA_018055865.1. Classification (GTDB taxonomy): domain Bacteria; phylum Bacteroidota; class Bacteroidia; order Bacteroidales; family Paludibacteraceae; genus UPXZ01. The sequence continues at coordinate 1,359 of JAGPGR010000385.1, forward strand.
CAGTACTTCGGTGCCATTGATTATATGATCATAAGCAATAAGTCTTAATGAATCAAGTGAGAAATCATCCAGCGATTTTTTACCTTTACTTTGGTAAAAAGCTTTCATAGCCGTATTGTTGGGGGCAAAACAAGTATATGTTCCGTATGTGTTCAATAAACCCATAACCTTGGTTGTGTCCAGCAATTTGGCAAATTCAGAGAAGTCGGCAGAGTCGGTAAAAAACTGTCCCATCATTTTACTCTGGAAAGTATATAGGTTCTCTTCGGAGATTTTATCCGAATCGCAGGATGGCAAAATAGTCATACAGCCTAACGATATTGCAAGCCAAATAAAAGTATACTTGCGTATGATCAGTATCATTTTTTTAATTGTTTCCATAATTAATAGTATTATTAACGGGTGGATGAACTGTTTTCTTCGTAAAAAGGATTTTGTTTGAGTTTAGGATTAGCTTCAATCTCCCATCTTGAAATAGGCATATATATAGCATCCATTACCAATGCACCCAGGGTGGATGAAGTCGCAGAAGTTGACTTATGGTCCACATAAGTGTTCAACGATGTTGTCGAATTTTCGCGTCTGGCAAGCCTCACCAGGTCAAACCAGCGTTTTCCTTCGAACAATAACTCACGATGTCTTTCACGGAGTACCAATTTTTCCATTTCTATCTTGGTTCCGTAGTTGGCTACTTTGAGCGAATCTCCATCTTCGTTGGAGCGTAAATAGGTTTCATTGATTAATTCCATTGCTTTATTGAAATTATCAGTTCCATCTTTCTGAACCAATGCTTCTGATTTCAGAAGCATTACGTCTGAAAGTCTGTAAATGACCCAGTTCGGAGTATTGGATCTGTGAAGATAAGTACTGACTCCGGTAGTGGATTCTACTCGCTGAACTCCGGGATACTTAAAAATGTAATATCCGCCTCCAAACGGGAAATATGAATCTTTTGCTCTTACATCATTCGTACTTTCCACCACATTGGTTGTAATCTGATATTTGAAAGGACTGTGTGCTCCTGCCTGGTCCTGATCTACGTCGTAAGCAAGTGTGGGAGGGAAACCGATATCGCCTTGTCTGTGACCTGAATTACCGTATAATTCCTGTATAGAAGTATTATTATTTACATTGTCTCTGAATTGAATTTCAAAA
>JAGPGR010000068.1 GCA_018055865.1 Paludibacteraceae bacterium
CCGCATCTTTCTCGGTGGTAAGAATTAATTTATCTCCCTGTAAATCAATGAAATCCTTTTCAATTTCCGCAATATCTTTTTTGTCAAAATGATGATGATCCGGATAAAACCGGGTTTTCACCTTTTGCGTATTCTTTTTTAGCCAATTCAGCATCAGTTCCGGCTTCACTATTCCGGTGAACATAAGCACGGCTGTGTCAGATGTGATTTCCGGCATCGGTTTTCGAACCATTTCCGGAAAAACCGGATAAATCTGTCCGTATTCAAAAGCTGAAAAAAACAACTGTTGATGCTGTCTTAATTTTAATTTCCAGGCAATGGATTTGTATTCATCAGGATGAATATCTTCCGGACATTTTGTAACCACTACCATATCAGCGCGTTTGCTGTTTTTTCGGTACTCTCTCAGTGTGCCGTAAGGTAACATAAAATCATCTGTGTACAGATTTGCATAGTCAGTGAGCAATATCGACAAACCCGGCCTTACGTGGCGATGCTGAAAAGCATCATCCAGCATTATCACCTGAATATCAGGTTTCGTTTTCAGCAAATTTTCGATGCCTCGAACCCGTTTTTCATCTACTGCTACTCCCACATCCGGGAATTTGCTGAAGAGCTGAAAAGGCTCATCGCCAATACTTTGCGCGGTGCTGCTTTTGTCAGCAAGTACAAAACCGGCTGTCTCGCGCCTGTATCCACGACTCAAAACTGCAATTTGGAATTGTTCAGATAAATGTTGTATCAGAAATTCCGTATGCGGAGTTTTTCCGGTACCTCCAACGGCTAGATTTCCGATGCTGATGATGGGCAAATCAAACGAATGTTGTTTCAAAACTCCCCAATCAAACATCCGGTTTCGCACCTCTGTAACGATACCGTAAAGCAGCGAAAGAAGGTAAAAAACAATATTTTTGTCCGGCGTTGCCATTGTATCTACAAAGATAAAAAATGTTTTCGATATTTGGAGATTGAATGTGTCTTATGAAACTTCTGTTGTCATTATTTTAGCCGAAAAAAAACTTTTTCACCGACTCATATTTATTCACAAAAAAAAGGTATTACCATCGTTAGCAATACCTTTTTTTAAAAGTCGATGATTATTTCGTTAATTCAGCGTGATATTCATTGGCATCAGAGCCTGAATACCATTGAAATGCTTTGCTTCTTCTATTTGTTTCAGCAGTCGGTAATTTTGGTCTCCAAGTTTTGATTTCAGGAGTTTAGCTTCTACGGTCGTATTCATGTCCTTCATCAGACGGGTCATAAAGTCTTCTTTTGCCGGATAATCTTTCACCATGTAGTTTTTAAGTTTTGCTTTGCCGGCCGCCATTTTCACAGCATCGCTGAGTCCTCCGAGCTTGTCAACCAATCCGATTCGTAATGCATCTTCACCGGTCCAAACGCGACCTTCGGCAATGGCTTTGATGGAGTCAATTTTCATCCCGCGTCCGTCGGCGCAACGTTTTGTAAACAGTTCGTAACCGCGGTTTACGTAGCTTTGCATCATGTTTCGTTCATCTGGTGTGAAAGCCCGGTTCATCGAAATGGCATCACTCATTTTGTTGGTTTTTACGCCGTCGTGAGTCAGACCGATTTTATTATTCAGTCCTTCGATATTCGGAATTGTACCGAAAATCCCGATTGAACCTGTCAGCGTGTTGGGCTGAGCTATAATGCTGTCGGCTACGCATGAAATGTAATAACCGCCTGATGCTGCATAATCGCCCATGGAGACGATAACCGGTTTCACCTTTTTCAGTTCGGCAATGGCATGCCAGATTTGTTCCGAACCGTAAGCACTTCCACCCGGTGAGTTAACCCTGAAAACCACGGCTTTTACCGATTTTTCGTCTTTCACCTTATTGATAGTTTCTACAAGATCTTCAGAAGTAATTTCATCAGACTGCCCCATATCTATACCACCCACTCCGTAAATAACGGCAATTTTTTCTTTTTGCATTTTTTCCGAACGGGGAACGTTGTTCATACCGGTGTGCGAAATAAAATTGATGTCTTTGATGTCATCCAGATCGGTCAGTTTTTTCAATACTTCATTCATTCCGTCGACATATACAAGAGAGTCAACCAGTTTGGAATGCAGCAATTTTTCGGCCGGCTGAAAAGTCATCATGGCATCGGCATAACGATTAAGTGAGTCTTTTGAAATCTTACGTGATTCGGAAATTTCGGCTATCAGATTGTTCCAGATAGAGGTGATAAAAGTGGTTACCTGCTCCTTGTTGGCGTCACTCATTTTGGTTTCAATGTAGGGTTCTACAGCAGATTTGTAGGTGCCTACTTTTACTATTTGCATTTCTACACCTAACTTATCCAGCGTATTTTTGAAAAAGGTAGTATTGGCTGCAATTCCCTGAAATTCAACCATTCCCTGAGTATTCAGATATACTTTGTCGGCAACAGATGATAAATAATAATTCTTCTGACTGTAAGTGTCTGCGTAAGCTACAATAAACTTACCTGACTCCTTAAAATCAACCAGCGCGTCACGAATTTCCTTGAATGATGCATAGCCACCCATCAGCATGCCGCCTTTCAGGTATATTCCTTGAATATTCTCATTGGTTTTTGCTTTGCGGATGTTCGCCAGAACATCATCCAGGCCGATGGTTTTAGCTGCATCCTGTCCGAATGCGGTTGAGAAAATTTCGGAGAATGGGTCGTCCTGAGAGCGTTCTACCAGCTGACCATTCAATTCAATTTCGTACACAGAGTTAGGTTGCACTTTTACAGCTTTGTCAGACGAACTGGCAATGGCGCCGATAATCCCAAACATCAATAGCATTCCAATAAAGGAAGTAATAATAATGCCAACAATAGTGGCCAGCGTAAATTTAAGAAATTGTTTCATAGGTTTTGTGTTTCAAATATTTATCCTGCAAAGTAACGAAAAAAAAAGAAAACAATGTTGTTTTCTTTCATTTATAAAATAAAAAATGGCGGATTTTTCAGACGTGTGACAACAGTGTGTCCACCAGTGTTTTCTTGTCAGTTCCGCCCGGATGTCGCCACACCAAATTCCCGTTTTTGAAAACAGCAAATGTGGGTACTGCCTGAATCTGATACCTGGCAGCAATTGCCTGATTTTTATCCACATCAATTTTCAGAACACGCGCTTTGCCCTGCACTTCTTTGCCCACCTGTTCTATCACCGGTGCCATTGCTTTGCAGGGTCCACACCAGGTGGCGTAAAAATCAATCAAAACCGGTTTTCCCGAATTGATAATATCGTTGAATGTTTCCATAAAATATATCGGATTAAAAAAAAGGGAAGACGAACTTATCGTCCTCCCTTTTTCAGATGAAAAATCAATTACTTAATCTCAATAGCACGTGGAGCCTTTGGTTTGGCTTCTTCTTTTTTTGGAATCGAAACCGTCAGAATTCCTTTGTCGTAAGCAGCTTCCACTTTGTCACCATCAGCAGTAAGAGGTAAGCTGAACGAACGGCTGAACGACTGATAGCTGAATTCGCGTTTGGTGTAACGTTCGCTTTCGTCCTTAGTTTCGTTTTCAGTTTGTTTTTCGGATGAAACGGTCAGCACATCGTTATGTACCTCAATTTTGAAATCATTCTTGTCGAAGCCCGGTGCTGCTACTTCGATACTGAACTCATTGTCATTTTCCTTCACGTTAACCGACGGTAACGTGGTGTTGGTTTTTGAATAATTTTTTGATGTCCAGTCAAATAAATCAGTGTCGAAAAATCGGTCAATCAACGGATTGCCTGTAAATCTTACCAGTGTCATAATTTTGTTCCTTTCTATCATTTAAGTTGGTTAATAATTTTGTTTTTTTGTTTTACAACTACATTATTACAAATTAAATACCAATGTAAAAAATATGACAAAATGACAGTATTGAGAAATAATATTTTTTGTTTTTTGGGGTTAAACGTTGCCTTGTGTCCTTAATCCCTATTTTACATATATGACAAAATGACCGATATTATTTTTTAATACGTAAAGCTGCTCCCACCCACAAATTCGCGCAACAGTGACGTGGGAGGAATTTCATTGTCGTTGATGGCTACAAAGTAACGCAGAAACCGCAGCAACCGATGGGTTTCGGTATATTCATCGCAATATTTCGGCACTTGTTCCAGGATGGGCATCACATGACGTTTCAGCACCGCAAGTTCAAAAATCAGCGCCGAATTGAACATGATATCGGCATTCTCCTGAAACGGGAAAATCCATTTGTCTTCCCCTTTTCGTACACTGCCCCAACGTCCGATGGTATCACGGGCCGAATAACCCCGGTAATGGTAATCGCGAATGATGCGCCGCAGCAATCGGGTGTCGGCTGTTGGTATCCAGTTATGCTCATCAATGGAAATAGTGGTAAGGGCCGATACATAAATCTTGAACAAAGCTTCGGGCGGGATTCCTTTGGTCAGTTCAGGATTCAGAGCGTGGATACCTTCCAGTATGAGGAGTGTATCTTTTTCCAGTTTAAGTTTTTCGCCTTTGAAGTATCTTTTGCCGGTTTCGAAGTTAAAAAACGGCAGTTCAATCTCTTCTCCGGCAATTAATTGCTGCATCTGGAGGTGAAAGAAATCGAGATCGAGCGCATAGAGTGATTCAAAGTCCCATTCGCCATTTTCATCGCGGGGTGTGGCTTCCCGGTCCACAAAGTAATTATCGAGCGAGATGCTTTTGGGTATCAGTCCGCTCACCATCAGCTGCACCGATAGTCGTTTGCTGAATGTGGTCTTTCCCGATGACGAGGGGCCGGAAATCAAAATGACCTTTATTTCGGGTCGGACGTGAATCATATCGGCTATGTAGGCTACTTTTTTCTCGTGCAGCGCTTCGGCTATTTTTATCAGGTCAAAAGCCCGGTTGTCCAGGCAGGCTTTATTAAATTCGCCAACCGAATTGAGATCCATGATTTTATTCCAGCTCAGAAATTCCTTGAAAATTTCAAACATTTTCGGTTGGAGTATTATATCTTCCAGCTGTACAGGATTCTCTCTGTCGGGCACTTGCAACAACATACCGTCGTAGTAGGGCAGCAAATCAAATACATCCAGATATCCGGTAGAGGGTAGTAGGATGCTGGTGTAATAATCGATGAATTTTCCGATGCGGTAATAGCGCAGGTAAGGCTCACCCAAGCTGTCGAAAAGCGAATCCTTGGATTTGCTGTTTTGCCTGTTTCTGAATAATTCCTTGACTTGCTCTGTTTGTTTTTCTTCCAGGATGACAGGCTCGTTCCGGTCAATAATTTCCTGCATTTTTAATTTTATATTTCCAATAATTGCAGGCGTAAGCGATTCGCTCAGATTTTCCAGCTGGCAGTAATACCCTTTGGAAATAGGATGCTCAATACGAATGAGCGAATCGGGATAAAGCTCCGCAACGGCTTTTGAAAGTACCATTGAGAGGGTACGCACATACACGCGCATGCCCGATGAAGTGCCGCTGTCAATAAATTCAATGTCTTTGGGCTTGTAGATTAAAAAATTCAGGTCTTCTACCTTGTAATTTACACGGGCAGCAACCACTTTATATTTTAATTTGATATTCAGCGAATTATAAATTTCGAGCAGCGAAGTGCCCAGTGGAAAGGAATGGTAATCCTGCGTGTTTTTACAAAAGATAACGATGGTTTTTTTCATAAAAAAAATGTGATTTGTTTTTTCGAATCCGACAGTCTGTGAAGAGTTCTGTTGAGTCTCGTTTATGCACATAATAATAATTCCACCACAAAATTAGTGGAATTATTAAAAAAAAGAGTTCATCTTAAAAGTCAATTTAATTCGCAGCTATTTTTCCAGCTGTTTTTTGATTTTGCTGATAGCGTTTTCGATGGATTTATCCGGTTCAATAATGTTATATTCGCCCCAAAATTCCGGATCGGAAAATCCGGATGCTTCATCCTGAATTACCACCGTTGGACTTATCCTGTCTTTGGTGCGGAAAGTTTTTCGGTCCATATCGTCCGACCAGTCTGTTGCAGCCATTTCGATAACGGAATTGTAGAAAGTGTGGAAAAGCCGTTTTTGCCAGTTGATTTTCAGACCCAGATCGATACGACCGTAGGAATAATACCAGGTATCATCTACGAGCCGGTAGTCAATCACATAATGCGCTCTGGTGGTGTTAATTTTAGCGTTGAATGGCTTTTTCCGAACAAAAATGCGGGTAGCTTCGTCGTTGTTGGTCAGGTCCATGTCAAATTCGGCCTTAGCCAGCGCAAAGGTTTCGGCATCGACATACAGATTGCCGTAAAAGAGTGGTTCTGCAATGTGTCGCAGCTGTCGGAAGTCGATTACGTACACAACCCGGTCGTTTATTTGGTCTGTTTTCAGGAATTTGAATTCATAATTCTCAAAAATATTTTCCGAGAAAATATAATCGGGATAACGCATTACATCCAGGTAAATATTGTTGAACGGACCACCCATCAGTTTGAAAACCAGCGTATCGAGTTTGTTGTAATCGGTGCTTTTACGCGATTTGAACAGTGAGGCCATGTCATGCAGACTGCTGTTGTAAGCACGTTTGTACACTTCCACTATGGCTTCCGAAAGCGAAATATTGGTATTCTTTTTTTTGATGGTTTCGCGGTAGAAAGCTGTCATCATCATATCCCGCTGACTGTAGTTTTTATTCCTGTTTTCCATCATTTTCCGGATTATCGATTCCGGATCTTTGGAGATAACTTCCAGCGGAGGCAGTGTAAAAGGAAGCGGTTTCATTCTTATTTTATTGCCGGCAGGCAGCAGTGATACAAGCGCAATCCGCAGATTTTCGTATCCCAGAAAAGAGATTAACAGGTTTTTATCCATGTCAGCCTTTGGAACTTTGAGTAAAAATTCACCGTCGGCATTGGTCACGGTCGAGATGTTCGTTTTTTCTACCGAAATTACAGCGTAAGGCAATTGATCGTTCTTTTCGCCGATAATAATTCCTGAAAAAACAGCAAATGCAGAATCCGGTAATTGTGCTCCGGGTCTGATTTCGGCTGCCATAGCCTGAAATCCGATAAATAAACTCAATAAAAGGTACAGGGATTTTGAGAGTTTATTTTTGTGTATAAAATTGGTTGTTGTCATAACAAAAGGGTGTTTTAATGTTTGATAAAACTCATTTTTTTATTTGAAATACTTCCTTTACAGGAGTTTTCGGTAATTTGCCCTGATGTTGCAAAGAAAAACATATTATTTTATTCCCGCAAACTGGGGATGAAATTGTTTTTCTGTCAGGCATTTATCGTAGTCCGGTTTTTTCGAAATAACATAAATAAAACAAAGTAACTGGTAAAATGTTGTATTTTTATTCCCAAAGTTTATGAAGGATTTCAACTGAGTGAAGTGAATGAAAATCAGCAAGATGAAGCTTGAAGTATTCAGTGAAATGATTCAGCATATCTGCGCGCTGCTTTCTGGTCATGGGCACTTCATTCAGCCCAGAATAATCCATTTTCATAATTTTCCGGAACGTGGCTGAAGTTTCAGGCTCCAGATAATGAATATGTTCCGGTCGTGAGCGTTGGAAAACGCCGTTCAGCATATCAAAATACTGAGGAGCGTTCATTTCATTCACGTCGGGAGCAAATCCAAGCCGGCCGGCCAGCTTAGCCATAAAAGCCAGATGAAAATTGCCGATACCTTCACTGCAACCATCCAGTTCGCATACCGTGTTTTCCAGAAACGTGTACAGCTCTTCGTCGCATTCCGAGTGTTTCAGAGTTTTGTTCAATACTTCGGTCATAAAAAGTGCCAGCCCATTTTTCACCGCGTCGTACGGAATCTGGTAAAATGGAACCGCAATACGCATTTCCCTGATGCTCTGAATTTCCTTTTTCGGATTGTGGCTCACATCTATTTCAACCACAGACAACGGTTGAAGCAGGGCAGCCCGGCAAGCCGATTTTTTCTTGCTGGCTCCGCGC
>JAGPGR010000069.1 GCA_018055865.1 Paludibacteraceae bacterium
TGCCTGTATGAGCCGCCGGTTTACGCTCAATCATGTTTGGACAAGGAAATAAATAAGAGAGAGACCTCACACCTTCCGGCTTTGAGCACAAGCACTTTGCCGTTTCATAGGCATGGTGCGTAGACAGAGAATAATACCTTATTTCAACAGAAAACCTGACAAGTATTTCACACCTGTCAGGTTTTTATCTATTAATTTAGTCAGTTATTTCATAGAAAACGAATAAATAATGCGTTATCTGTCAAAAAAAAGACTATTTTTGCATCATGGAAGTATTAAAGCAATTTGGAGTTATCCCAGTAGATGTTGCTGTATTATATTCCCGTTAACAAAACAAAGTTTTTGTAACCACCATTTATACTATACCAAAAAAAGACCGCACATGCGGTCTTTCCCCTTAACTTTCACACAGAACTCTTATTCGTGTAATTCGTTAAAATTCGCGTAATTCGTATAAAATCGTGTAATTAGTAACTATCAGAAGCTTAGCGCCTCTTTCATGATCCTGTTCACTTCGTCGGTAATTGATTTACCAAAGTCATTTACCGAAAGAGTAAACTGATCACCGCCGCCCTGCTTGCGTACGGAAACTTCGTCGTTCTCGGCTTCCTTCTCGCCTACGATAAGCATGTAAGGAATACGTTTCAGCTCGTTGTCGCGTATTTTACGTCCCACTTTTTCGTTGCGTTCGTCTACCGAAACGCGGATATCCTGCGCATCCAGTCTTTTTGCTACCTGAGCAGCGTATTCGTTGTATTTTTCGCTTACCGGAAGTATTACTACCTGTTCGGGAGTGAGCCACAGCGGAAATTTTCCGGCTGTATGTTCAATGAGCACTGCCACGAATCGTTCCATCGATCCAAATGGTGCGCGGTGAATCATCACCGGACGGTGTTTCTGGTTATCCTCGCCGGTGTATTCCAGTTCGAAACGTTCCGGCAGGTTATAGTCCACCTGAATAGTTCCCAGCTGCCATTTACGTCCGATAGCATCGCGCACCATGAAGTCGAGTTTGGGGCCGTAGAAAGCTGCTTCGCCCATCTCAACCTTTGCTTTCAGCCCTTTTTCCCGGCAGGCTTCCACGATAGAGCGTTCGGCTTTTTCCCAGTTCTCGTCGCTGCCAATGTATTTTTCCTTGTTTTCGGGGTCGCGGAGCGAAATCTGTACTTCCACGTTGGTAAAATCGAGCGCTTTGAAAATAATATTGATAATATCCATCACTTTCAGAAACTCGTCTTTCACCTGATCGGGGCGGCAAAAAATATGGGCGTCGTCCTGCGTGAAGGAACGTACACGTGTCAGTCCGTGCAATTCACCGCTTTGCTCGTAGCGGTACACCGTTCCGAATTCGGCCATGCGCACCGGCAGGTCTTTGTACGAACGAGGTTTGTATTTGTATATTTCGCAGTGATGCGGACAGTTCATCGGTTTCAGCAGGTATTCTTCCCCTTCCTCGGGTGTGTGAATAGGCTGAAACGAATCTTTGCCGTATTTGGCGTAGTGGCCCGAAGTTACATAGAGCAGTTTATTGCCTATGTGCGGTGTCATCACCTGCTGGTATTCATACTTGCGCTGTATGCGTTTCAGAAAATCTTCCAGCCGCAGGCGAAGTGCAGTGCCCTTGGGAAGCCACATGGGCAGTCCTTTGCCTACCATATCGGAAAACATAAAAAGTTCCAGTTCGCGGCCTATTTTCCGGTGGTCGCGTTTTTTGGCTTCTTCCAGCAGCACCAGGTATTCATCCAGCATTTTTTTCTTGGGGAATGTGATGCCGTATATGCGGGTAAGCATTTTGCGCTTTTCGTCGCCGCGCCAGTAAGCGCCGGCTACGCTCAGCATTTTGATGGCTTTTATTTCGCCGGTATTCGTCAGGTGCGGACCACGACACAGGTCGGTAAAGTTGCCCTGCGAGTAAAGCGTAATCGTACCGTCGGCAAGATCGCTGATAAGTTCGGTTTTGTATTCATCGCCTTTATCGCCGAAGAGTTTCAGAGCATCGGCTTTGCTGATATCGGTACGTACGATGGCTGCTTTGCGGGCTGCCAGTTCGGTCATTTTGTTTTCGATGGCCGGCAGGTCGGCTTCCTTGATAACTGCCTCACCCGGGTCCACATCGTAGTAGAAACCGTTTTCGATAGCCGGGCCGATACCGAATTTGATGCCCGGGTAAAGTTCCTGGAGCGCTTCGGCCATCAGGTGAGCTGAACTGTGCCAGTAAGCATGTTTTCCTTCTTCGTCGTCCCATTTGTACAACTGAATGGAAGCATCGGAAGTGATGGGGCGGGAGAGATCCCAGGTTTCGCCGTTAACGCCTACGGATAATACATCTTGTGCCAGCCGCTGACTGATACTTGTTGCAATTTCTTGTCCGGTTACTCCGCTCTCAAAGGGACGTACCGAACCATCGGGGAATGTAATGTTTATCATATCTGTTGTTTTTTGTACCTTACAAATGGTTTTTTCAAAAATTAGCTGCAAAGATACGATTTTTTCAATTATAAATTGTTGAATTGGTTGAAAGTTCGATTGTCTGAAAGTTCGAAAGTTTGAAAGTTTGGGTGTTCAGCCCCCTAAATCCTCCGCCAGTTTGGCGGAGACTTAAGAGTGTTTGGATGTTTGGGCGTTTGGGAGATAGATTGAAAATTCTGAGTTCTGAGTTTGAAATAACCGAGAACTAATCAACTATTCAACTATTCAACTACTCAAACAATAAAACAATAAAACAATGAGTCCACTCCGAAAACCACTTGTTTTGATTTTCTGACTTTTTCGACCCTTTAGCTATAAGGCGAAAAATCTGAAAATCAGCACTCTTCGAAAGTCCCCTTCAGGGGATTTAGGGGTAAAAGATAAAAATATGACTTTTCGGAGTGGACTCAACAATAAAACAATAAAACAATAAAACAATCGAACTTTCTAACTTTCTAACTTTCTAACTTTCAAACAAATCACTCAAACTGATCCAGATAGACAAGGTCGTTGAATTCACTGTACAGATCGATGGTTTCTTTGGTAATGATATCGAGCGGAAGGATGTTGGCAACCATGACGGGGACTTTGTAAATAAGGTGTTCGATCAGAAATTTCATAGCCAGATAGCCCTGACGTTCAGGTTTCTGACCAATCAGGAAGTCGATATGCCCTTTTTTTAGCGCTTTCACGTTAGCATCGGTCAAATCCACGCAAACAACTTTTATGTTTTTAATTTTCTTCTTGTGCAGGTAGTTGGCAATGACATTTCCGCGTGAATTGAGCACCACCACGCCTCCGATGTTATCGTTTTCGTTGAAGAAATCATTAAAAAGCTGTTCGTTCGATTCCGGTTCGGTTGCCGAAAATGGAATGCGGTGAATATTATTTTCCAGCTTATTTTCTTTCAGAAAGTCCGTTAATCCGGCTTTACGCAGGATGGTGGAGTTGGCACTTTCGTTGCCCACGCGCATGGCCTGCATGATGCCTATGTCGTGTGAATTTTGCATGATGGAATGAATAAGCTTGCTCATCAGATAGCCGCAAATGTAGTGGTTGGCCGAAAAATAGGCCAGGGGAGAGGTTTGTTCCACATTCGAATCGACAAAAACATAAGGAATTTGCTTTTCTTTCAGTTTTTGACAGTATTCCCGGGTCTCATTCTGAAAAATAGGGCCAATAATTACAGCATCAAAATCCAGTTTCAATGCATCTTCAAAAACCTTTCTACATGCATACACATCGTACTGATTGTACGTGATTTTTTTACAATTGACCGCAATGTTTTCAAACTCGTTCAAAGCCCTGACAATACCTTTGTAAACACTATGCCAGTATTCACCGGCCGAAAATCCCGGAGCTACAAAAAGAATGTTGTACGTTTTCTTCAGCGAAATGCTGGCCATGTGAATATTGGGCTTGTAATTGGCTTCGCGAAGCACTTTTTCCACCACTTCACGACTTTTTTTGGAAACATTGCCTCTGCCGTGTATTATCCGGTCCACCGTGCCCGACGAAACTCCGGCCAGCTTGGCTATATCCTTTATTCTTATTCTTTTTTGCATCGTTCTGTAGCTTGATTCTTTTTTAACACACAAAAATACAACTAATTTTATAAATATACTTATTTTTGTTTATTCGTTTCATTCTCTAATCAAATACAGCAAATTAACGATATTTAACGATCAGGTTGTCTGAAATAGAAATATATATTGTATTTTTGCGCTGTTCAAATTGTGTACGTGCACAAAATTAAAACACAACAATAAACACATCTGTTATCCTATTCTGGTATATCTGAAATAGTGTTTTAAGAGGAAAGTATAAGAAAAAAAAAGTAAATCATCAGTAACAAGAAAATAAACCATTTTAATTAAATTAAATCAGTATGATTCAAAAACACAAAACGAGGGCAAAAGGTTTTGCACTCTTTCTTGCAATGATTTTGATGGGAGCAAGCTTGATGGCTCAGCAGAAAAACATTTCGGGAACAGTAAAAGATGCTAATGGTGAGCCAATTATCGGTGCTTCGGTGTTAGTAAAAGGTACCAATTTGGGTGTCATAACCAATATAGATGGTGAATACAGCCTCTCCTCGGTACCCGGCACTGCCACAACCCTGTCTGTGAGATACGTGGGAAAAAATCCCAGGGAAGTAGCCATTACCGGAGATGTCATTCATGTAGTACTTGAAGACGATCAGAAACTGCTCGATGAAGTGGTAGTAATCGGTTACGGTACTGCCCGCCGGCGCGACCTTACGGGTTCGGTCACCTCCATTCAGGGTAAGACAATTGCTCAGATTCCGGTTACAGGTACAGCTCAGGCAATGGCCGGAAGAATGGCCGGAGTACAGGTTACTACCGCTGACGGTTCGCCCGATGCTGAAATCCTGGTGCGGGTACGTGGAGGAGGCTCCATTACCGGCGACAACTCACCATTATATATAGTAGATGGATTCCCGGCATCGAATATCAATGACATATCACCCTCCGACATTCAGAGTATCGACGTGCTGAAAGACGCATCTTCCACAGCCATTTATGGTTCGCAGGGTGCCAACGGTGTGGTCATTGTGACGACAAAGCAAGCGCAGGGCGGAAAAACCAAAGTTTCATACAACGGTTTTATGCAAACCAAACGACTGTCCAAACGGCTTGAGGTGCTTGATCCTCTCGAATTCGCCTTACTCAATTATGAATACGGAGCTCTCGGTGGCGAAGATGGCATCAAGTCTTTTGAGAGATCTTTTGGCGTTTTCGAAGATATTGATCTCTATAAATACATGCGGGCACACGACTGGCAGGAAGATATGTTTGGTGCCGATGTAGTATCGCAACAACACAACATAAGCCTGACCGGCGGTACAGATAAAACGAAATTCTCATTAAGTTCCACTTTCAACAAAGATGGCGGTCTGATGATAGGAAATGATTATACCCGTTTCACAACCAACTTTAAGTTAGATCATGAGATTTCCAACAACCTCAAAGCCACTTTCAACCTCCGTTTGGGCGACACGAATGTGAATGGTTCCGGATCTTCGGGCGGGTTGTATAAAATCCGTACTACTCAGGCTGTAACCTCGCCGGCGGTAAAAGGGCTTTCGGAAATGATTGTGGTTGACCCTGCGCTTATGACCGAAGAAGAATACGAACAATGGCAGCGTTCGAACATGTCGCTTACCGAACAGGCACAGCAATACTGGAAACGTCGCAACGACCGCACATTCAACTTTATTGGCGGACTGGACTGGAGAATTATTAAAAGTTTGGTATATCGTCTCGAAGGCGGTTATGAATACGGATTTGGTGAGGTGAAAAACTATTGGGGCGAGAATACCACCAACGCTTCGTATGTAGACGGGAAACCACTGGTTGACTGGACTAAAACCAACAGCAATAAATTGCGCATGGCCAATACACTTACTTACATGGAAACATTTGCGGGCGATCACAGCATTAATGTACTGGCAGGTCAGGAACTTATTTCGAATACTGCCAACAACTCTTACATATATGCCACAGGCTACAGTCCCGACCTTACTCCCGAAAAGATTTTTGCCAATCTGGCACTTGGAGGAGCTTCCAAAGATATTCGAAGCACAGTGTCCATACCAAACAATCTGCTATCATTCTTCGGACGTGCGGTGTACAATTATAAAGAGAGATATCTCGTATCTGCCACTTTCCGTGCCGACGGTTCGTCGCGTTTTGCTCCCGGCAATCAGTGGGGTTACTTCCCGTCGGTAGCTGCAGCATGGCGTATTATCGAAGAACCGTTTATGGAAAGCACGAAAGACTGGATTTCGAACCTGAAACTACGTTACAGCTACGGTGAAGCCGGAAACAATAAAATCGGCGGCGGACAATTCCAGAAAATGTACAGCATTCAATCAACGAAAACATACGGTCTGGGCGATTATCAAAACAACTACTGGGCTACTTCAAATACTCAGCTGCCTAACAAAGACCTGCGCTGGGAAACGTCTATAACCCAGAATATCGGTCTGGATTTCGGCTTCTTCGACGAAAAACTTTCGGGAACTTTCGAAGTATATCAAAATACCAACAAAGACCTGCTGCTCGAGATTCCAATCGTGGCTCCGGGTTATCGGACTACGTTCAGAAACATTGGACAAACCACCAACAAAGGTTTTGAACTGAGTTTGAATTCTGTTTTTGCACAGCGGAAAAATTTCTCACTATACGGTAATTTTAACATCAGTGTGAACAAGTCGAACGTAGATAAACTTGCCAATGGTATGACCCTGCAGGAATATGCATCGGGTTGGGCAGGTACCGACCTGAAAGGATATTACGATTACCAGGTGAAAGTAGGTGAACCGGTAGGATTGATTTACGGCTGGGTAAACGATGGATATTACAAAACAACAGATTTTACATTTGACCCGGCTTCAAACAGATATACCCTCATCGAAGGAGTTCCTTCAATAGGTATGCTTGGAGGTCGTATCGGAACCCGTCCGGGAACTGCCAAATTCAAAGATTTATCAGGACCGAATGGTCAACCCGACGGTGTTGTTAATGATTTTGACCGCACAGTGATAGGACGCACCGCTCCGAAATTCCTCGGCGGTTTCGGTCTGAACGGTACAGTGTATAATTTCGATTTTACCATGCTTTTTAATTTTGTATATGGCAATCAGGTGTATAATGCCAACAAAATAGCTTCGGCACAACAATACCGCACTTCAAATCCCAACTTACTTGGTTTTATGACTCAGGACAACCGTTACACCTATTTGAATAACGAAACCGGTGAAATTGTTTACGACCTTGAAACACTGGCTCAGATGAACGAAGGTGCCAATGCCAAGGAATACTGGTCGCCATTTTCGTTTGGAAATGCTGTAGCTGTTCCCATGTCGTGGGCAATCGAAGACGGGTCATTTCTCCGTTTTCAAAATCTGACCGTAGGCTATACTGTTCCGAGAATGTTGAGTAGTAAAATCGGTATGGATCAGTTCAGAGTATATGCTACTGTAAATAATCTGTTGATACTCACCAATTACACCGGCTACGACCCCGAAGTGAGTACAGCCGTTAGAGGTAGTTCAACTTCCGGACTAACACCCGGTGTGGACTATTCATCCTATCCGAAGAGCTTATCATGGACTTTTGGACTTAATCTTACATTCTAAGCATGTTTAACCGAAAATTTAAAAACAGACAAACAATGAAAATCAAGCAATATTTAACAGTACTTATAGCTGCCGCATTCACCCTTAGCTCGTGCAGCGATTTTCTGGAGCCGGAGTCGGAATCAAATTTCGATGAAACCTATGTGTTTTCGAACGCCGGCGATGCAAAAAAAATGGTTATGGGTGTTTATGCACTTTTCACACAGGATTCATACACATCGCGTATGTC
>JAGPGR010000070.1 GCA_018055865.1 Paludibacteraceae bacterium
CTTACGGCACAGGGATTCAACGAAGTACTGAACAATTCGCTAACAAAAACCGGATATTACACTAATCTGACTTCATTCCCCGAAAACCGGTGCGTAAAAATTATCAATCCGCTGAGCTCCGATCTGAACGTGATGCGTCAAAGTCTGCTATTCGGCGGGCTGGAGAACATTTCCAGAAACATCAATCATCGCAACGCAGACCTGAAACTTTATGAATTCGGAAACTGCTACCATTTCACTCCGGACAACAAAAAAGAGGATGAAACCCTTTCGGCCTATAGCGAAAAATATCACCTTGGGATATGGGTAACAGGTAATAAATTCCAGGAATCCTGGACCACAAGCACACAAAAATCGAGTATATATGAACTGAAAGCGTATGTTCAAAATATTTTAGTGCGACTTGGATTCGATTTGCCAAAATTAAAATTTGAAGAATTCACCAGTGATATTTATTCCGAAGCGTTAAGCATCACTTCGCCGAATAAAAAACTGCTGGCAACTTTCGGCACCGTAAGTGAAACCGCAAAAAAAATGACCGATGTAGAACCTGACGTGTTTTATGCCGATTTGATCTGGACAAATATTCTGGCTGCTCTGAATACTAATGATGTAAAATACAAGGAATTACCCAAATTTCCCGAGGTTCGTCGCGATTTGGCCTTTCTGCTTGACAATAACATACCGTTTGCCGAAATCGAGAAAATTGCTTTCGAAACCGAGCGAAAACTACTGAAAAAAGTGAACTTATTTGATGTATACGAAGGTAAAAACCTGGAAGCCGGGAAAAAATCATACGCCATAAACTTTATACTGCAGGATGAACATAAAACACTGACTGACAATGTAATAGAAGGTGTAATGAAAAACATCCAACAGAATATTGAAACAAAACTGAATGCCAGATTAAGAGGCTGAGTTTACATCAAAAGAGAATTTGCGGGGCTTCGAATACCCCGCAATTTTTAATTTAAGACACCTGAAAACAATTTTTTCAACCTTACAACTACAACGATTTTTATTTATTCTGTGCTTTGACCAAGCAATAAAAAAGATTTCAACATGAGTGGATTTTTTGGCAGTATTTCGAAAAATGATTGCGTAGCTGACGTTTTTTACGGAACCGATTATCATTCTCACCTGGGCACAAAGCGTGCTGGTATGGCATTCTTTTCCGAACAGAAAGGATTTCAACGAGCCATTCACAGTCTCGAAGACGGCTATTTCAGAAATAAATTCGAGAACGATATCAAGGGATTTGCCGGCAACAGCGGCATTGGGGTAATAAGCGATTCTGAAGCCCAGCCGATAGTAGTCAATTCCCACTTCGGTCGCTTCGGAGTAGCCTCAGTGAGCAGAATAGTGAACATTGACGAACTGGAAGAGCATTTTCTGAAAATGTATCACACGTTTTCAGAAACCAGTCAGGGAACTGTGAATCCTACCGAGCTCATATCCATGCTTATAGCTGAGGGTAACGACTTTGTATCGGGCATTGAAAACGTATTCGACAAGGTAAAAGGCTCTTGCTCCATGCTTATACTGACCGAAAACGGTATCATAGCAGCCAGAGACAAGTTGGGAAGAACCCCGGTGGTGATAGGCAAAAAAGAAAATGCCTACGCAGCCGCTTTTGAAACCTGCTCATTCTCCAATCTCGGATTTGAAGCCATAACATTTCTGGGCCCCGGCGAAATAGTGAAACTAACTGCCGATGGTTGCGAACAATTGCGTAAACCAAACGAGGAAATGCAAATCTGCTCGTTTCTGTGGGTTTATTATGGATATCCGCCCTCCTTCTACGAAGGAATAAACGTAGAAGAAACACGTTACCGGTGTGGTGCGGCACTGGCTAAAAACGACTATGTGAAAGGAGATTTTGTAGCCGGAATTCCCGACTCCGGAGTAGGTCACGCCGTAGGTTACAGCCACGTGGCCGGCATTCCTTACAAAAGGCCTTACACGAAATATACTCCAACCTGGCCCCGCAGTTTCATGCCTCAAAGCCAGCATATGCGCGACCTGGTTGCCAAAATGAAACTTATCCCCAACAAATCCATTATTGCGGATAAAATCGGAATCTTTCTGGATGACTCCATTGTTCGAGGCACTCAGTTGAAAGACAACGTACGAGATCTGCACGAAGCCGGCATAAAGGAAGTGAATATGCGCATAGCGTGTCCGCCTCTGACCTATCCATGTAATTTTCTGAATTTTAGCCGATCCCGCACGAGCATGGAACTGGCTACACACAAAGCCGTAAAGGAACTTGAAGGATTGGAAAATGCGGATATGAAAGAATATTCGGATTCAAAAAGTGAAAAATATGCAGCCATGGTCGATAAAATTCGGGAAGATCTTGGATTGACCACCCTGAATTTTCAGAAAATGGACGATTTAGTCAAAGCCATAGGACTGCCAAAAGAAAAATTGTGTACACACTGCTTCGACGGATCAAGTCATTATTAGCTTTTAGTACCTGATTTAGTCCCACGTTTGATGTGATTTGGACAGAAAAAACAAAAGAGCTGTATTGTAACAGCTCTTTTTGCTCTCCCTCTTGGACTTGAACCAAGGACCCTCTGATTAACAGTCAGATGCTCTAACCGACTGAGCTAAGGAAGAATTTACATATTTTTTTCAAATGCGAATGCAAAAGTAATTGAATTAATTGAAACTTGCAATATCTTTGTAAAAAATTAAGAAAATAAAATACATGAAAAAAGTACTAGGAATGGGTAATGCCCTGACAGACATCTTGTTTCAGATTGAAAATGATGAAATACTGAATCGGTTGAATTTGATAAAAGGTGGGATGCAGTTGATTGAAAACAAGCAATCCGAACAGATAAAATCTCATTTTACACCTTCGGCGGCTACTATGGCTACCGGTGGTTCGGCTTCCAATACTATCAATGCGGTTTCGAAACTGGGCGTTGAGAGCGGTTTCATCGGTAAAATCAGCAACGATGAAATTGGCCGGTTTTTCTCCGAAAATAGTCTTGAAAACGGCGTTACGCCTCACATGCGGATAAGTCAAACTCCATCAGGGCATTGTACTATTCTTGTTTCGCCCGATAGCGAGCGCACATTATGCACTTTTCTGGGGGCAGCCAGTGAATTAAATGCCGGCGATTTACATCCCGATCTTTTCAAAGGATATCATTTTTTTCATATCGAAGGATATCTGGTGCAGGATCACACGCTGATACGAACTGCTCTGAGAATGGCCAAAGAAGCCGGACTGACAACCTCTGTGGACCTGGCAAGCTTCAATGTGGTAAACGAAAATCTGGAATTTCTGAATGAAATTATTTCAAATTATGTGGATATCACATTTGCCAACGAAGAAGAAGCGCTGGCTTTCACGGGGAAAAAACCCGAAGAAGCAGCCGCTGAGATAGCTAAACTTTGCAAAATTGCCGTTGTTAAAATAGGGAAAGACGGCTCGCTGATACAATCCGGGGCTGAATTTTATAATATTGAACCGCATCTGGTGAAAAGTGTTGATACAACCGGCGCGGGTGATTTTTATGCCGCAGGATTTCTGTACGGCCTTGCCAACAATTATACGCTGGATGTTTGCGGTAAAATAGGTTCGCTGATCTCGTCGCGGGTAGTGGAAGTAATTGGCACCAAAATGTCGGAAAAAACATGGGATGAAATTCATGAAAAAGTAAAATTATTGGCTCTGGCGTAAGTATGAACACGGATTATGTAAAAACACATATTGCCACAAATCAATATAATACCAATTTCTGATTTGTGGCAATTCAATTCATTCACGTTTCGACATACAATTAATTCTTTGAATATAAAAGTACTTATCCAGGCTCCAGTTCCACTGTAAAGTGTCGCATAATGGGTTCTTCAAAGGTTATTTTATATCCTTTCGTTACAGACTCTCTTCTGTCGTACACATTTTTCAGTGCAGCAGCCACCACATCCATGTGGTTATTGGTGTAAGTTCTGCGCGGAATAGCCAGCCGCAGAAATTCCAGTTCAGGATAACGATTTTCGCGTGTCAGAGGGTCTCTGTCGGCAAGTAGTGCTCCTATTTCCACAGCCCGAATTCCTGCTTCCAGATACAGCTCGATGGCCAGTGTTTGAGCTATAAACTCTTCCCGGGGTACGTGAGTGAGTATTTTGTTAGCATCTACAAAAATAGCATGACCTCCTGCAGGCCGCTGATATGGCACTCCGTATTTATCCAGTTTTTTTCCGAGATATTCCACCTGTTTTATTCTTGTTTCCAGATAATCAAACTCAGTCCCCTCGTCCAGCCCCTGAGCCAGTGCTTCCATATCTCTGCCAGACATGCCGCCATAGGTAACAAATCCTT
Organism: Paludibacteraceae bacterium; assembly: GCA_018055865.1. Classification (GTDB taxonomy): domain Bacteria; phylum Bacteroidota; class Bacteroidia; order Bacteroidales; family Paludibacteraceae; genus UPXZ01. Next base: position 4,343 of record JAGPGR010000070.1, read on the forward strand.
CGTTGAGAATGCAGTACATTTTGCATTTTTTCCAAATCTCTTCCGATTTCATTGCCAAAAAACCGCCCATATTCACTATCGCATCTTTCTTCGACGACATGGTCATTATATCGGCATACGAAAATATTTCACCTGCAATTTCTTTTATCGATTTGTTCTCGTATCCTTTTTCACGCTTTTTGATAAAATAGGCATTTTCGGCAAATCGGGCTGCATCAATTTGCAGTAAAATGGAATATTTTTTACAAATTTCTGAAACTCCTTGTATGTTTTCCATCGAAACCGGTTGTCCTCCGGCTGTATTATTTGTAATGGTAAGCACCACAACAGGTATTTTCTCCTTCGGAAAATGAGAAAGTGCATTTTCTAATTTAATCAAATCAACGTTCCCTTTGAATGGAATTTCCAGTTGCGTGTCACGAGCTTCGTCAATGGTACAATCCAATGCTGTCGCTTTTCTGAATTCGATATGTGCCTTTGTAGTGTCGAAATGGGAATTGCCGGGAAGAATATCACCTTCGTTTACTAATGCGGAATAGAGCAAATTTTCGGCAGCGCGCCCCTGATGTGTTGGAATAAAATAATCAAAACCCAGGAGATTCTTGATTGTTTCTTTCAGTTTGTAATAAGATCGGGCTCCGGCATAACTTTCGTCGCCAAGCATCATGGCCGACCATTGTTTGTCGCTCATGGCACCGGTCCCGCTGTCGGTGAGCAAATCAATAAACACATAGTCGCTTCTCAACCCGAAAAGATTGTACTTAGCCTCCTTGATCCATTTCTCACGTTGATTGCGAGTACTACGACTGATAGCTTCTACTGCTTTTATCTTATAACTTTCGGCAAATGGGAGTTCCATATCTTGTATTTTTTTTATATAATCATGCAAATTTAGTAATTTGTGGGATAAAAAAACCAATATCCTTGAAAAATCAGTAATTTTGGGAAAAATTATTTTATGAAACAAACGACGGGAAAACTGAAGATTTATTTCTATATCGTAATTGCCATGTTATGCTGGTCATTTTCATTTATATGGACCAAAATAGCACTCGAGTCATTTCTGCCGCTCTCACTTATCACTCTGCGTTTGATTTTAGCTTCCTTGCTGCTTTTTGTATTTCTGAAACTTACCGGAAAATTGCAACGGATTGAGAAAAAAGATCTGAAACTTTTTTTTGCACTTGCCTTTTTTGAGCCTTTTCTATATTATGTGGGCGAAACCTACGGATTAACGCTGGTTAAGCCCACTCTGGCTTCGGTCATTGTAGCCACAATTCCGGTTTTTGCACCTATTTTTGCCTTCATTTTCCTGAAAGAAAGGTTTACAACCATGAATATGCTCGGCATAGGAGTCTCCATTTTTGGCGTATATTTAATTGTAAATAAAGCGCATGGAAGTGAAGCCACTTCACCTGAGGGAGTGGCGCTGGTATTTCTGGCAGTTCTTTCGGCTATTGTTTACGGTCTGATTCTGAGAAAAATTCCACCAACGTACACGGCCACCAACATTGTTTTCTCCCAATCCATGATTGGGTTGATTTACTTTATTCCTACTGCTTTATTTGTGGATTTGAAGAAGTTGCCCGAAATGACCATTCACCCAAAATCCGTTGAAGCACTTTTGATGCTCACCGTTTTTGCATCGGTTATTGCTTTTGTGCTCTTTGCCGGCGTAGTTCGTAAAATCGGAATTACCAAATCACAGGTTTTTACCAATTTGATCCCGGTATTCACCGCCCTTTTCTCATGGATTCTGTTCGAAGAAATGATGAATAGGCTTCAATGGTTTGGAGTTTTTATAGTTATTCTGGGTGTATTTGTCAGTCAGAGCGGAATAAAATTCAGAAAAAAAGCTACTTAAGGAGATTTCAGCGTAAGACACAGCTATAGTTAATAATGAATATCTTATACCTTTTTTTTTAGCTATCAGCAGCTCATTGCCATGTCATTGATGGCAATTTCAACAGTTATCATTTTCGGACTGAAATAAGATATTTTCAAAAATATCTCCAACTTTGAAGTTAAATATTGTTAAATGCAAATCCCAGCCCCTTTATCTAACCGTCTAATTTTCTGTAAGATACAAAATTGCATTACAAAGAAGTAATTATAATTATAGTACTTGGTATTGCATAGTATTATAAAGATATTTATATTTGCAGCGTAAATAATCAGAAAATCAACAAGTAAAAAATCAAACAACATTATTAACCTTTAATATTCAAAAACATGTCAGGTAAATACGACGATTTAGAGAAATTAAGAGATCTCTACTCCAAAGGAATTATCAGCGAAGCCGAATTTAATGCTGAAAAGGCTAAAATTCTCAATGACAACCGGGAAGCCGGTGTGAATGAAACTACTGGAACGGCAGACAACAACAATGGTTACTGCTCGCTCATGCACTTGTCACAGTTTTCGAACTTCCTCTTTCCGGGATTGGGACTTATCATCCCTATCGTGATGTGGGCAACCCGCAAAGACGTAAGCAAAGCTGCGGACGTAAACGGGAAAATCATTTTCAACTGGAAAATCAGTTCAACTATCTACTCTTGCGTTCTGGTATTGTTATTAGTTATTGCAGCGTTGGTCTTTGGCACACAAATAGCATTTTCAGGAATTGGTAATTATGAAACTTTCGAGGGAATGATGAATGAAAATCCGATGAGAATTTTCAGTTTACTTGGAGCATTGGGCATCATCATCATACCTGCCATTGCAATGGCTGTGCTCGATTTCATTTTTACAATCATTGGCGCTATCAAAGCCAACAAAGGTGAAGTGTGGAACTATCCGCTCAGCATTCGGTTTTTCAGCACTACGCCTAAATAATAAAAATAAAGCGATTCAAACAATCAGTTGCAAAAAAAAGCAACTTTACAAGCAATCCGGTTTTTATACATATTGCATAACGAAAAAAAAATCTCCCCTGAGGCCGACAGGCATCGTGGGAGTAAAAAAAGGGCATACATGATAAAACTTACTAACATCAACAAAACTTATTACACAGAAGCCACTTCGCTTCATGTGCTGAAAGGTATTGATTTAACCATCGGAAAAGGCGAATATGTTTCGGTGATGGGAGCATCAGGCTCCGGCAAATCAACACTGCTGAATATTATCGGCATTCTGGACAATTATGATACCGGGACCTATTACCTCAACGATATTCTGATCCGGGATTTGTCGGAAAAAAAAGCGGCTTGGTTTCGCAACGAAATGATCGGGTTTGTATTTCAGTCGTTTAATCTGATTAATTTCAAAAACGCGCTGGAGAATGTAGCCCTTCCGCTTTATTATAAAAATATTGGCCGGAAAAAACGAAATATTATTGCCATGGAATACCTGGACATGATGGGGCTGAAAGACTGGGCTACTCACATGCCCTCTGAAATGTCGGGCGGGCAAAAACAGCGTGTAGCCATTGCACGTGCCATTATTTCGAAGCCGAAAGTGATTCTTGCCGACGAACCGACAGGTGCACTCGATAGCAAAACCTCTATAG
>JAGPGR010000071.1 GCA_018055865.1 Paludibacteraceae bacterium
AGACGACAGCACATAATAGTTGTAATTATGCTGTTCAAGTTCATCTCTCAGATGAAATATACGTTCTGCAGTTGCCTGAGATTCCTTTACATTCTCCTGATTGTCATCAAATAAGTCTTTCATAATCAATATGTTATTTTCCTGGCATTAAAGTCGGATTATTCATACCTGATAATTTTTGCAGGCGAAATTTTAGTAATCAGATACGAAGGTCCAATCAGCATCAAAATCGAAGTAACCAATGTACCTATGTTTAGCAATAAAATATACAACCAGTTAAACGTAATCGGGACAGTACTGGTGTAGTAAGAAGCCGGATCGAGTGGAATGATTTTGAATTGATATTGAATAATACAAATCAACAAGCCGATGATGTTTCCCCATACCATTCCTTTTCCAATCAGGAAAATTGATTCGTACAGGAAAATCTTTCTGATGGACCAGTTTCGTGCTCCGTACGATTTCAGAATACCGATCATATTTGTTTTCTCCAGAATAAGAATCAGGAGGCCGGAAATCATGTTGAATCCGGCAACTGCCAGCATGAGGAACAGTATAACCCATACATTCATGTCCAATAAATCCAGCCAGCTGAATATCTGCGGATTGAGTTGCCTGATATTTTGAATAAAATAGCCGTTTCCTTCGGTATCAAAGCGGTTGGCAACAGCGGCATATACCTCATCGTTCACTTTATCCAGATAATTGAAGTCCGTAATCAGTATTTCCAGTCCGCTGAATTGGCTTTCTTCCCATCCATTGAGTCGTTGAGCTATTCGTATATCGGTGATTACAAACATTTTATCATACTCGGAAAAATTGGTTGAATAAATTCCTTTGACAGTGAATTTTCTGGTCCGAATTTGTTCCTGCAGAAAATAAGTAAAAAAAGAATCGCCGATTTTCAATCCGAGCATATCAGCAAGTGTTTTAGAAATGATAGCTTCATTACGGGCGGTTGTGTCCTTCAGATTGAGTACCTGGCCTTCCACCAGGTTCGTTTGGAAAAACTTCCAGTCAAATTCAGGTCCTACTCCTTTGAGTATCATTCCCTGGAAATCAGTATCTGTTTTGATGATGCCTGGTTTGGTCACAAATCGCTGAAAATGTTTCACTTCGGGTATATCTTTAAGCTCATTCAGCAGTGTATCGCTCATTTCCACAGGCTGCATTTCGTAGGAATTATTGTTGTCGAAATTTGTGATTTGGATATGCGAACCGAAACCGATTGTTTTATTGCGGATTTCCTGCTTGAAACCAATCACTACCGCAATGGCAATGAGCATCACAGCTACACCTACAGCTATTCCGATGGTAGCAATGCGCACAGCAGGACGGGAAACATTTTTCTCACCCTTCTTTTCGAAATGAATGCGCCTGGCTATGAAATATTCTAAATTCAATATTGGATGATTAGTTCCGATAGCTATCGGGATGGTTTATTTGTTTATTAGTTTAGCAATTTGAAAATTAAACAACTAAAGAAATACAAAGTTATGTTTTTTTATTGATTTAAGGAGGCAGATGGTATCACAAAAGATGAATTTCTACCTTTGAAATATCGGAAAGTGGTGATTGTAATCCGAATAAATCTGAAGATCTTAAAGAAATCTTTTACTTTTTCACCAGCCTATTCCATAGTCTTCGCCATAATTGCTGCTTCCTCCCCAAAAAGTATTGAATTTTTCGTCGAAATAAATACCATTGAGCGGTCCGCTGGTACGGTTTGCTACCTGGATTTTGTATCCTTTTTTAATCAATTCACTTCGAACAGTATCAGGAGTTTGTACATTCAGTAAAATTTCTCCGGTTCTTGGAGCCCGATCCTCTATTTTGGTACCGCCTAACGAAAGCCAGAGTTGATTTGAATTGAAATTCTCAGCCTCACAAGCTTGCTGCACATTCATACCAAATTCAACCATATTTAAAAAAAACTGAAGCTGGTTTTGATCTTGTGTGTCGCCTCCCTGTACGGCGAATGATAGCAGTGGTTTCCCGTTTTTCAGTGCTATGGTGGGTGAAAGCGTTACCCGGGGGCGTTTTCCGGGCTTTACCACATTGTGAGGATTCAACATGGAATCAAGCACAAAACTTTGCATCCGCTGGCTTAATCCGATACCTGTTTCACCTGCGATGCATGCAGGAATCCAACCTCCTGATGGAGTAACCGATACTACCCATCCTTCTTCGTCGGCAGCTTCGATGGTAGTAGTGCCCCGCCATAAACGGTCTGTATATTCATCGTCTGAATAATTCTGAAAAACGATATCATGTTTTGGTGTAAAATCACGATTATTGTTAAAATTGTGATCAAATTCCCGTAACTTCAACAAGTGAAAATAGGGATTCGTTTTTCCTTCGTACAAATATGGATTTCCCGGTTCGGAGCTTCTGTTGAATTTAATATTACGTATTTCTTCGGCTTGTTTTTTTGCGTATTCCTTACTTAGTAGTCCTTTGATGGGTATATTCGGTTCAAAATACGGATCTCCGTAATAAAAATCTCTATCTGCAAAAACCTGATTCATTGTTTGATACAATGTATGAATGTAGTCGGCACTGTTATATTTCAAAGCTTTCAAATCAAAATTCTCCAGGATGTTCAATGCCTGCAGCAATACCGGACCCTGAGTCCAGGCATTTAGTTTGTACACTTCTATTCCTTTGTAGGTTGTATGAAGCGGTTCTTCTTCAATAGGTTTCCAGTCGGCGAGGTCTTTTTCGGTAATCAATCCGCCCTGTGCCTGAACGCTCCGCACAAATTCTTTAGCTATATCTCCCTTATAAAAACGGTTGTATGCTGCCATAATAGCTTCTTTACGCTTTTTCCCTTGTCTGAGTGCTTTTTGTTCTGTTTCCACCAGCTTTTTCAGAGTATTCAACAGATCCTTCTGAACAAAGATTTCGCCCGGTTGCGGTGTTGCTAACCTGTTTCCTTCTTGAGTGATAAACAATTTTTTGGAGTATTCCCATTGAGCCAGTTTTTCTTTGTTTTTGGCTACACTTCTCGCAAAAGGAATATCTACCGGAAATCCTTCTGCCAGATCCATTGCGGGAGCCAACACCTCTTTCAGACTCATGGTACCGTAATTGGCAAGCATATAGCACAATCCGCCAAAAGTTCCGGGAGTTACTGCTGCCAGTGGCCCGTACTCAGGTGGAAAAGCGTAACCTCGACTTTTAAAAAAATCAACGGTTGCACCGGTAGGAGCAACACCCAATGCATTTATCGCAATAACTTTTTTTGTTTTCGGATTGTAAATCAGTGCCTGCGTTTCGCCTCCCCAACTTAGCACATCCCACAGTGTACAGGTGGCAGCCAGCATTCCACAAGCTGCATCAACAGCATTTCCTCCCTTGTTAAAAATCATTGCTCCGGCAGTAGCTCCCAGACTTTTGCCTGTTACAGCCATCCATTTTTTCCCGTGAAGTTCGGGTTTTTGGGTTTGTTGAGCAGATAACTTTATATTTAGAAAGATAATTATCAGAAGTAGTATTTTGTATTTCATAAGAAGCTTTTTTGAACGTTTAAATAACCTCACCGAAGTGCCCTGAGACAAAAATACTAAAAATTCATAAAAAAAGCATCCGGCTTCCGGATGAATATCGTCAAAAGTCAGATGCGTTTTGTTTGATAAAAATCATGGAATTTCAAAAAAAACAAACTGATGTTTTCCGCCGGAAATGAATTATTTGGCATTGTATGCCTCCAGTGCTTTTCCAAGCACTACCAGAGCATGTTTCAGGTCGTCTTTATTCAGCACATAGGCTATTCTAACCTCATTTTTACCTAATCCTTCTTCAGTATAGAAACCGGTTGCCGGAGCCATCATAATGGTGCTTCCTTCATATTCGAAGTCCGAAAGACACCAGGCGCAAAATTTATCCGAGTCGTCGATGGGCAGTCGGGCAGTGGTGTAGAAAGCACCCATCGGGATGGGCGAATACACGCCCGGAATGCGGTTCAGGCCGTCAATCAGGAACTTGCGGCGCTCCACATATTCATCATACACCTCCATCATGTATTCTTTCGGTGTACTCATGGATGCTTCGGCAGCAATTTGTCCCAGCAGTGGCGGACTCAACCGTGCCTGACAGAATTTCATCACCGTTTTACGCACTTCTTTGTTTTTCGTAACCAATCCACCGATTCTGATTCCGCATTCGCTGTATCGTTTTGAAACACTGTCTATCAAAATAATATTATCTTCGATTCCATCCAGATGAAAAGCCGAAATATAAGGAGCTCCGGTATAGCAAAACTCCCGGTACACCTCGTCGGAGAAAAGATATAAATCGTATTTTTTTACCAAGTCCCGAATCAGATTCATCTCTTTGCGGGTATAGAGATAGCCTGTTGGGTTGTTTGGATTACAAATCAGAATTCCTTTTGTGCGGGGTGTGATGAGTTCCTCAAACTTTTCAATGGGAGGCAAAGCAAATCCATCATCAATGCTCGATACCACCGGTCTTACCACAGCTCCGGCACCTATGGCAAATGCCGTGTAATTGGCATATGCAGGCTCCGGCACTATGATTTCGTCGCCCGGATCGAGGCAACTCATAAAGGCAAAGCTAACAGCTTCTGAACCGCCTGTGGTTATGATAATATCATCAAAAGCTACATCGATGTTGAATGTACGATAATATTCGGCAAGTTTCAATCGTAAACTTTTGAAACCATCACTCGGACTGTATTCCAAAATTTCACGGTCGATATTCCGTATAGCATCCAGCGCCACTTGTGGAGTTTTGATGTCCGGCTGACCGATATTCAGGTGATATACTTTTACACCACGTGCTTTGGCTTTATCTGCCAGCGGTGCAAGTTTACGTATGGGCGATTCGGGCATTGACTGTCCGCGTTGTGAAGTAGTTGGCATGTGTCTTTTACGATTTACAATTTGTTAATTTACAATTGGAGAAATGAAAGTTGAGCGAAATAATTATGTTTCAAAAATTATTAAATCTCAACACTTCGAAACTTTGAACTATGAACTATTTAATATCCACCATCAGTTTCAGATTAAATTGTCTTCCGGTCAGATAGTTGGGGCTTCCGTGTTGATAACCGTAAATATCTGATACCCAATAAATAGAGTTTTCGTTTTTGAAATCGAATAAGTTGAATACTTCCAGATTCAACCAGATGGATGTGACGTTTTTCATCCACTTTCTGCTCATTATTTTATCTGAACCATTCACCAACACGCGTGATGCTCCAATATCCACCCGTTTGTAATCGCGCAGACGAAAGCGATCTCCCATGTAGCGCGGGCTGCGTGGCGGACCAACCGGCAATCCATCCGAAAAAATGGTTTTCAGATATAGTTTGTATTTCGGATTATTAGGCAGGTAATCGGACAGAAGCATGGATAAACTGTAACGTGATTCGTTTGGTCGTGAAATCCAACCTGGAAAAACGGTCTTTCCATCATTTCCCGTAAAGAAGTCATTCAACACGTCTTCACGGGAGCGCATTAGCGAGAGATTGATCCACGAATCGGTACCGGGCACCAGTTCGCCAAACAGTTTAAAATCGATACCTGCTGTGTAAGCCTTGGCGTCGTTCTGACCGGAGTAGCGAATCCTCACATTATCAACCGAATAAGTAGTTACACGGTCGGCTAACTTCAAATATGCTTCAGTTGTAAATTTAAACGGACGCCCGAGCATTCTGAAAAAGTGATCGCCTCCCAGTACAACATGCAGCGAGCGCTGTGCTTTCAGGTTTGGGTTCAGATGAACGTCCACATTTCCTACAGCATCAGAAACAGTATCCCGAAGTTCTTTGTAGAAAGGAGACTGGTAGTAAACTCCCGTTGACAACCGAAAACTGAAATCTTTATCCCAGTGTGGTAATACAGAGATAGAAGTACGAGGACTCACCAGAAATTCGCCGTTGTATGTCCAGTGGCTTGCCCGTAATCCACCGGTGAGTGCATAAAGTGCTCCTTCGGTATCCCAGCGGTAGGTATCCTGAATATATGCGGACGTGCGCCACGATTCGAGCTTTTGCTGGGATTTCATGTTGTAAAATAAATCCACCGTATTATCGTCCCGGTAGGGAAGAGAATAACCTGCGCTATCCCGCCATTCCCATTCGTTTATCTTGTCCGAAATAATTTCCCGTTGCAGGTTTGTACCCCACTTCAGGGTATGTCCGGATTTAATATATTCACCTGAATGTGAGATGTTTGCAACTGTTGCTTTCAGTCTATTTCGGGCATGCTCATGATAAGTTCCGACGCCTAATTTTTCACCTTCCTCGGTTTGGCCGCTTTCACCCATTTTTAATTCACCTAAAACATACTGACCGGTGATGTCGTACGTTTCGTTTTCGTTGGTTGTAAAAGCAGTGGTAGTAAGTCCGAGTTTCAGGTTTTCTTTGGCCTTGAAAAGCAATGACAATGCTCCGAATGCGGTTTGAAAAAGGTCTTTTTCTCGTCCTTCGTAGTACACGTTTAACTTTTCAGCCATATTGAATGTGCCAAATCTTGTCTCCCGGTCTTCTGGAATAAAGGTGTAATCGTTTCGGGAAAAGTTACCCAGGAAATTAATTTCCACTTTTGGCGAAATCTGATAGGTAAGATAAGTCTGATAATCAATGAAATCAGGTTTGTACGAACCTTTGGTATCCAGAGTTCCCAGCAGATATTTTGATGTTTTGTAGCGGATTCCGTGCATCTGCGTAAACTGATTAACAGCTGTGCCTACGTAGGCCGAAGCTCCCAGCAAACTCACCATTCCGGAAGCCTCAAAAGAGGTGGGTTTTTTATATTTCACATCCAAAACCGATGACATTTTATCCCCGTATTCGGCATTGAAGCCGCCCGAAGAGAAAGCAACATTCCCTACCATATCCGGATTAATGAAGCTCAATCCTTCCTGCTGGCCGGCACGTATAAGCAGGGGACGATAAATCTCAGTACCATTTACGTATACAATATTTTCATCAAAGTTGCCGCCTCGTACGTTGTATTGCGAGCTTAATTCGTTGTTGGAAGTGACTCCGGCAAAAGAAATGAGCAGTGACTCAAAACTACCGCTGGCATTGGGCATAAGGCGGTATTTTTCAGATTCCAGTGTTTCCATGTTGGATGTGCTGCGTCTGTTTACAGTTACGCTCACCGCTTCCAGCTCTTTGGATGAAAAAGGCAGTACGACGGTAATCTGAACAACTTGTTTACCCGGAAGAATGGTGTGGCGAATGGTTTCGTTACCAACGTGTGAAAAAACAATACTCACAGAATCGGAAATGTTTACATTCAAATCATAATATCCGTTGCGGTTAGTGCTTGTCCCGACAGATGTTCCATCGAATCGTACGCTTGCCTCTTCAATTCCGCGGTTATTCTCGTCAATCACATATCCGTAAACCCTTACTTTCTGCCCTTGTGCCAATAAAGTGGCAGCTGAAAGCAGTGTAACGAGGATTAAGAGTATTTTATATCTCATAGACAGGATTCGGAATGGCGAAGATGCAAAATTTGTATATAAAAAATAACGGTCAGGCGTCTTATTTATTGGACTATTAATTTGCAAAATTAGTGATAAAATAGCTTCTGGCAAAATGAGCGGGAAGGAAATCTTTGACCCGAAATGGAGTTAGTCCTTATTTTTTTGAATACAAAAATAATGCTATAATCATGCTTTGCGATATTTCAACAGTTCTGTTTTTCCCAAATCAGGGATTATTTGTACCTTTGAAACGGAAAATGTAACCGGGAAAAATGATGGACTACAGCAATGAGATATTTCAGCGGACGGAATTACTGTTGGGAAGTGAATTTTTGCAGCGTGCTGCCGAAAAGCGGGTGATTGTAT
>JAGPGR010000072.1 GCA_018055865.1 Paludibacteraceae bacterium
TTTTTGACATCTCTGTATCTCTTAAATTTTTCTTAATATTTTTTCTCAAAAACAGTGTGCAAAGGTAGAAATTTATTTTCTTTTCCGCAAACTTTTTAAGTTCATATTTTATTTTTTGTGCGATTTGACAATAATCTCAGCTCATTAATGCTCATTTTCAGTCGAATAAATATTTAATACACTGTAAAATAATTTTCACAACAGCTCTTTGACCATCATCAGAGCCGCCAGTGTGCTTCGTTCGATGATGTTTTCGCGGGCATATTTTCCAAACTGAAATTTACGGCTTATCACCTGATCTTGTGTGCTGACAGCAATCCAGACCGTCCCAACGGGTTTTTCTTCTGTGCCACCCGCAGGTCCGGCTATACCCGAAGTAGCCACTGCAATATCCGTACTCATCAGCATCCGAACGCCTTTTGCCATTTGCTCCACTACCTGCTGACTTACAGCTCCGTAATCTCTCAAATCTCCGGCACTTACATGTAGCAGCTTTTCCTTCATCTCATTTTGATAAGCTGTGACAGATCCTACAAAATAATCGGAACTTTCGGCAACAGAGGTAAGCTTTCTGGCAATATTTCCTCCGGTGCAACTTTCGGCCGTAGAAATAGTCATTTTTGCCTGCCTCAAGTCTTCACCCAGATTTTTTTCTATCGGAAAATCATTTCGGTAAATGATAGCATCACCTAAAATTTCGTCGAGAAGAGAAAACTGACGTTCCATTTCTTTTCGCATTTTTTCACCGTCATCCAACGTACCCGACAGTCTGAGTTTTACAATGCCAAAATTCGGCAGATAAGCCAGTTTCAGAAAATCGGGAAGCGCATTCTCCCAGTCAGCTATTTTTATTGCCAAAGCTGACTCCCCGTAGCCATACACCTGAAAAGTTTGATTGAGCACCGGCTTTGATTGAAATTTCCGCTGCAAGCGAGGAATAATTTCGTCATTCATGGTCGTTTTCATCTCAAATGGCACGCCGGGCATCGAAACCACTACTTTCCCTTCGCGCTCAAACCACATCACCGGAGCTGTTCCGACCAGATTTTGAATGATGGTACACTTTTCAGGAACATAAGCCTGATTTCGGGTCAGCTCGTTGATGGTAATATTTCTGTTTCGAAATATACGCTCCACATTTTCCAACACCGAATTATCGAAAATCAGTTTTGTATCAAAAAAATCACACAATGTCTGTTTGGTTATATCATCTTTAGTCGGACCTAATCCGCCTGTAATGAGCACTATATCATTCACGGCCAAAGCAGATGCAATAGCTGAAGTAATGTGCTGCGCATCATCGTGCACAGATGTAATCTGAAACACCTGAAATCCTGCTTTATTCAATTCCACAGCCATCCAGGCCGAATTGGTATCCACTATCTGGCCTATCAGAATTTCGTCGCCTATGGTTATTATTTCTATCAATATAGTTGTAGTTTGAAAGTTAGAAAGTTAGAAAGTTAGAAAGTTAGAAAGTTCATAAAGTTGGAAAGTTTATAAAGTTTGAGAGTTTGAACGTTTGAAAGACACCTTGTCAGGCTGACTCATGCAGCACCAAATCTTCGTATCTCCTTGACTCTTGTTTCTTAGTCTCCTGGCCTGTGTCGCTACTCTTCTTTTGAATAAAATTGTTTATCTGCTATTTCAAGTTGTTCGTACCATTCTTTGCCAAATTTTCTTACTAACGGTTCTTTCAAAAACACATAGGCAGGTACTTTCAGTTTTGAACCTAATACAAGTGCACAATCACAGATATTCCACTTATGAAAATTTACAGCGGTGAAACTTTTGTATTTCTGAAGCCTTACGGGATATAAATGACAGGAAATGGGTTTATAAAAATCCGTTTTGCCCTCGCGGTATGCCTTTTCAATAGCGCATTTACAGATTCCGTTTTCGTCGGTGAAGGTAAAAACACATTCACGCCCGCTGACAATGGAAGTGACCGGTTCATTGTCCTCATCGATGTAAAACACACCTTGTTTCTCGATTACTTTTTTTGATACATCCGACAGATCGTCCCAAATCAGAGGCATAAGTTCTTCGATAATCTCAATTTCATTATCTTCAAGTGGTGCTCCGCTGTCGCCTTCAATGCAGCAAGCTCCTTTGCAGGATACCAAATCGCAGACAAAACGCTCTTCGAGCAAATCAAGACTGATAACGGTATTGTCTATTTGTAACATTTTATTGATTGATAATTTTTTGATTTACAATTTTTCAGAGAATCAGTTTTCCTGTTTGTTTTCTTCCTGGTATTTCAGAACAGGCAATCCGATATGGAATCTGGCTGACAAAACACGAATCAGGATAACCGAAACGAGGCTAACTGTTTGAGTGACAAACGGACTGAAATTCATCCCTATGCAGGCAAAATAAATGAGGCCGCCTATAATACATGCAATGGCATAAATATCTTTTCGGAGTATAAGCGGCATCTGATTGATCAGCAAATCTCTGATTATTCCGCCTACAGACCCTGTAATCATTCCCATTGCAACAGCCACCCAGGCAGGAAAGCCGTGTGCTATTGTCTTGTCTATTCCCACAACAACGAATAAGCCCAATCCGATAGCGTCAAACATGAAAATGGTGTAATTGAGCTTTACAACCCACTTGCCGAAAACAATAACAAACAAAAGCGCTATGCCCGTCACGATGAGATAAGAAGGCTGAATCATCCAGAAAGGTGTGATGCCGAGCAGCAAATCGCGTGTGGTACCGCCGCCAATTGCCGCGACCAAACCAACCACATAAGCTCCAAACCAATCGAACCGCTTTGTGGCAGCCATGCGGATCCCACTGATAGCAAATGCAAACGTGCCCAGATAATCAATAATATTAATGTAATTCAATTCCATTGTCAAATGTTCGCGTGTTTGGGTGTTCTGACCATGCGGCATTTTCGCTTCACTTCAACAGGCTGAAGTTTGTCTGTTTCAGCACTTTTCTAAACAAAAAACGTATCAAAAAACTAATTTGATACGCTTTTGATAATCCTTTTCAGATTTTCTATTTTTTTTCGGGCTGTGCTTCCGGAGTTGTTGGTTGTTCGGCCGGAGCTTGTTGTGCCTGAGGTACTTCGCCAAAATTCGGTACAGCAGTTCCCTGTTGCATTTGCTTGTTAATATCAGCCGATTTTTCTTTAATGGCCGATTCGCTGGCAGTGTCGGTCGTTGAACCGGATTTAATACCTACTGCAAATATAGAAAGCACAATTACGAAAGCTGCCAGTCCCCATGTTGCTTTTTCAAGGAAATCGGTAGTTTTGCGCACCCCCATTATCTGGTTGGATGACTGAAAACCGGCTGCCAAACCGCCGCCTTTAGAATTCTGAACAAGCACAATGAGTGTGAGCAATAATGCAGCAATAATAATCAAAACAATTAATGTAATATACATATCTGTGTGTGTTTATATTTAATTTTCTATAATTTTTTTCAAAAACCGAATTTGGTCTGCAAAGTAAATACTTTTTTTTGGATTAATCAAATTTAATTCCTCTAATATTTCAACAGCTTGCGGATATTTTTTCTCTCTGATAAGTTGTTTTGCCTTTTTTTCTTTCGCTTCAAAAGATTCATCATCAATCATTACGGGCATTGATTCCACTTTTTCGGACAACGAATCTGAATCAGCCGGCTTTGTTTCGGCCTGTGTTTTCAACGTTTCACGGGCAGCTTTCAGCTTTGCAGCCAGCTGCTGGAGCGACAACCGATTGTTATCGCCTTTACTTTCGAGCTTACGAAGCATGTCAAAATAACCTCCCGAGCCTTCATTTCTCACCACAGATGATTCGTTGACAATTGCTTCCTCCGGGTGAATATAGTAATAAAGATTTCGCCTGTTGGCGGCATAAAGAGCGGTTTTTTTCAGTTCCTGACCGAAATAAATGCTTCCCGACCGGTGAAGTGAATTCAAATAAAGCCATCTTGGCAACTTGAAATAGGGATATTTGTCAGCCAGTTTTTTCAATTCTTCAGGCTGGCAATCTTTCAGGTTTTCAGGATGCCGGATGTATTTTATGAAATCATCGTAATTCATTTCTTTATCTCAAACAGATTGAAGAACATAGCGTTATTATTCCTATATCCCACTATCAATCAACTAATTACCACTTAGCTACTGTGTCGTTATAGATTTTATCAACTATTTCTTTTACCAGAATATCGATTAGCTCAGGTTCCACGTCAGCCAACATGCGGTTGCTGTCGAAAAGTTGCGATGCGGTGTATCGACTGTCATCGAAACTGTTTTCGGGATTTTTCGAATCGTTGAACCGTACATTAATAGTTAGTGTCAGCTTGGTTTCTGAGGCATAAGAGTCGGCACTGATAGCCATAGCTGCGAGCTGATAACCCACTATTTCGCCTTCAATGTGCATATCGCCATCCTGCTTACGAACCTGAAGCCGGGTTTGCCGGGTGAATTTGTCTCTGAGCGATTCGGCAAATATCTGCGAAAGCGTGGGATTTACAAGTTCTGAATTATTGGGAAAGTCAGAAATGGAAATACTGGTATACTTGGAGTAGTCTATGGCTCCTGCATTGAAGCTGTATTTTACCGAGCATCCGGTGAGCCCCATCACCACCAGGAGCAAGAGAGTACTGACGTTTATTTTATTCAACTTTTTCATTCCGGATTCACGTATCAATGCCATAATCTTTAATTTTTCTGTACATAGTTCGTTCGGATATTTTCAATTCTTTGGCTGCCGATTTACGCTTTCCCTTGTGTTTATCGAGGGTTTTTCTTATCATTTCACGCTCCATATCTTCGAGCGAAAATTTTTCTTCATCCTCTTCTTTGTAGTATTCCACATCCTGAATGGGTTCCACATCATCCACATCTTCGTAAGTCACTGTTTTGTCCTGAATATGATTATGCTGATTGACAAAATTATCACTCTGAATGATTGTAGGAGTGTAGCCTATATCTGTTGATGACTTCATCTGACCGGAACTCAGGTCGTTTACCACTTTTTTCAGTTCGGTGATGTCTTTCTTCATGTCAAAAAGCACCTGGTAAAGTATCTCACGTTCGTTGGTGAACGATTTATTGTCGGATTTGCCGCCGGAAATTAGTGCGGGCAGCTTTTCGGTACTTTCGTTGGGCAAATACATGCGAAGAATGGAAGAATTGATTTCGCGCTGCTGCTCGATGACCGAAATCTGTTCGGTAATGTTTTTCAGCTGGCGTACATTTCCGTTCCAGTAATAGTTCATCAGCATTTGTCGGGCGTCATCGGTCAGCCGGACAGCAGGCATGCTGTATTTCTCGGCAAAATCGGCCGCAAACTTACGGAAAAGCAGCGGAATGTCGTCACGCCTTTCTCTGAGCGGGGGAATAAAAATGGGCACAGTATTGAGTCTGTAATAAAGGTCTTCCCGAAATCTCCCATCACGTATGGCTTGTATAATGTTCATATTGGTAGCTGCCACTACGCGTACATCTGTTTTTAATGTTTTGGAGGAACCAACCTTTATAAATTCACCGGCTTCGAGCACCCGCAACAAGCGCACCTGTGTAGCAAGCGGCAATTCACCCACTTCATCCAGAAAAATGGTTCCGCCGTCGGCCACTTCGAAATATCCCTTTCGATCGGCAGTAGCTCCTGTAAACGAGCCTTTCTCGTGACCGAAAAGTTCGGAATCAATCGTTCCTTCGGGTATTGCACCACAGTTTACGGCAATGTAAGACCCGTGCTTGCGATGACTGAAATTATGGATGATTTGTGGAAAATTCTCCTTCCCCACTCCGCTTTCACCTGTAATGAGTACAGAAAGATCTGTAGGTGCCACTTGTATGGCTATGTCTATGGCGCGGTTCAGCACTTCAGAGTTTCCGATGATGCCAAATCGCTGCTTTACAGTCTGTAATTCCGAATGATTCATCATGTTGATTTATTCAAAAAAAAATACTGACAAAATTGTCAGATAAAAGACTGACAAAATTACAAAAGTTTTTAATAAGTAGGTATTATTGATGGTTAAAAAAGGTTTTAATTATTTTTACAACAGATTTTTGAGAAAAAAGGAGATGTGTGTAAATTAACCCATTCTATCCATTTCCGTTAATCTGAAAACGATTTTCGACTTGGAAAATATCTTTCTGTAAACAATTTAAATATTTTTTCAAAAAAATCAACCCATAATTATACATTCTGTCAAAATAGTTATTACTTTTACGGTATAATTTCTAAAAAATACATTACCATGAAAATAGGCATTCCAAAAGAAATCAAAAACAATGAAAACAGAGTTTCATTGACACCATCCGGGGCACATACACTCACTGTCAACGGACATGAAGTTTACGTTCAGACCAATGCGGGAATTAACAGCGGATTTACCGACGACCTTTATCTGAAAGCCGGCGCAAAGATTTTATCTGATGCCAAAAGCGTTTTCGACACGGCCGAAATGATTATGAAAGTGAAAGAGCCGATTGTAAGCGAATATCCACTCATACACCCCAACCAGCTAATTTTCACTTACTTTCATTTTGCTTCCGACGAAATACTCACTCAGGCAATGATTAAGAGCAAGGCGGTATGCCTGGCTTACGAAACGGTAGAAATCAATCATACCTTGCCATTGTTGCTTCCAATGTCAGAAGTGGCAGGCCGAATGGCTACACAACAGGGAGCCAAATACCTGGAAAAACCGCAGGGCGGAAAAGGAATACTGCTGGGAGGTGTACCCGGTGTAAAACCGGCAAATGTATTGGTAATTGGTGGTGGCGTGGTAGGACAGCATGCGGCAATGATGGCGGCAGGGATGAACGCCAACGTGACAATTTTCGACGTTTCGTTGCCCCGCATGCGCTATCTGAGCGAAATAATGCCAAAAAATGTGGACACAATGATGTCGAGCAAGTATAATATTGAAGCAATGCTGCCTTTAGCCGACCTGGTAATAGGTGCTGTGCTCATTCCGGGAGCCAAAGCTCCGCACGTAATCACAAAAGATATGCTGAAACTTATGCAGCCGGGATCGGTTCTGGTAGATGTAGCCATTGACCAGGGCGGATGTTTCGAAACTTCCTATCCGACTTCGCATGCCGATCCTATTTACAAAGTGAATGATGTTGTTCATTACTGTGTAGCCAATATTCCCGGTGCAGTTCCGTTCACTTCTACCCTGGCGCTTACCAATGCTACGCTACCTTACGCGGTGATGCTTGCCAATATGGGATGGGAAAAAGCCTGTGCCAAATTTCCCGATTTGCGGCTGGGACTGAATATAGTTAACGGCAAAGTGGTTTACAAAGCCGTAGCCGATACATTCGGATTGCCATACGAAGAACTGAAACTGTAATAAATACAAACCCTTTTTTCCAGAATACTGCCATGCAAAGCTGTTTTTTGCATGGCAGTTTTTTTTCCGGAAATTTATGTCAGAAAAAAATCTTACTTTCGAAGAGAATTTTACCAGTTTCAACTACTTTTTTTCTAAGTTTGAATTTTAACTAAGTTTTACCTGAGAAATATTTTTTTTCACGATATTAATATTATACATTTGTATTATATTCCGAAAAAAATAATACAAATAATACAACATGAACTCACACGATTCGAATAGTATTATCCGTGAAATAACTCCCCTTTCTGATAAAGACTGTTTCTACCTGGCCGACAGAATAAAAACCGAATTTACCTATCCACTGCATTCACACTCGGAGTACGAACTGAATTTCATAGAAAATGCAGCAGGTGTAAAGCGGATTATTGGCGACTCCATTGAAGTAATCGACGACTACGACCTGACACTCGTCACCGAAGAAAAGCTGGAACACGTGTGGGAAC
>JAGPGR010000073.1 GCA_018055865.1 Paludibacteraceae bacterium
AATCCGTTGCTTGTTCCGAAAAACACTTCTCCGGTGACCGGATTAATGGCAATTGACTGGATCATACTGGAGAGCAAAGGGCTGTTTTGCTGTGTGAAGTGATGGATGGTTTCCTGACCGTTTTCCGACATCAGATATACGCCTGAAGATTCAGTACCTAACCATTTTCTATTTGCTCCATCTATAGCAATTGCTGTAATATTCTGGTCTTCAAGCAGATAATCGCCAAGCCCGGTCCCGTCGTTTCTTGGGATTATTATGCGCGAACAGGTAAAATCCGAATCAAATGCTTTGGATGGATTATTAAATAGTATCGGTCCTTCGTTGGTTCCTGCCCAAATTACTCCGTTTTTATCCTGAGCTATACTAAAGATTAATGAGGGAGTGATTGACTTTACACCGTCGCTGGTGGTGTAATAAAATGTTTGATGAAATACGCTGCTGTCGTCAGCTATATCGGCTATAGTGCCGTTGTCATCTAAGATGCCAAGACCCTGAGTATACCGGGCTGAGACAATCCATTTCCGGTTTGGATTACCGGAAGTTACAAGTATGTCGCCAAGTGTTGGTTTGTTGTTTATATTTTTGTTGCCGAGTTTCATCCAGGTGCCGTCTTTACCCAACACTTTTATGCTATGTGAAGCAGATGTATTGGCAAACCACACATTCCCCCCGGAATCAAAAACTCCGCCGGTCATTCTCATGTAAAGATACGAAGTTACCGGGTCTGAAGGATATATCGTTTCAATCAGACTATTTTCAAAATTATGCCATTTGAAAAATTCGTCATTTTTGAATTCAAAAACACCATTTGCGTATGAGCTTGTGAAAAAATGTGTATTGTCTGCAGGGTCAATGGCTATGTCAACAAAATCCCTGGCATGTTTTCCCGTTTTCCCCGTTATGGATTCGTTGTCAATGTTTTTCCATTCATTATTTTCAAAAATCATCACTATACCATCCCGCTTCCAGTCGATGTCCCATCTTCCTCCCTGTAATACAAAAAGCCTTTCTCCCGAGAATTTCATTCTGTAGGGGATATTCACAGCCGGTCCTTCCGGTTTATAAAACTGAATAACCGGACTACTCCCGCCCGGTAGGTATGAGGCCAGTCCCTGTGCGCCTGCAGCAAACCAAAAACCGGATTTTGCAGCGTCGTAGGTGCCATCCTGAATGTCAGAAATGCCTGTGATTTGACTTCTTTCAAATTGTTGATTGTAATAATATGTTTCGGTGAGCGTGAATGCCTGGAGATAATTGCCCGATACACTAATTCCCCGGAATGACAAAGAAGTGTCAATATCCGACCAGACACCATTGGCATCCTGTTTGTATAGTTTCCCGTCACGTAGTAATATCAGCGTGTTTTCAAACGAATATAATGCCTGGATGTTGCCGCTACCGGGTAGTCCAGCCATCGTTTTCCAGAATTCATAGTTGATAAGTTGAGGTTCCGCGGCTGATGCAAAGTAAATATTCGAAGCAGAAACTGCATATATATTACCCTTGTGGATGGTCGTGTTCAGTACTTTTACTTCCGATGCGTTGTTGCCGATGTAATAAGTATCCTGAATTTCCATTTTCAGCATATTCAGTGTTATGATTCCAAAATTGCTTGATAGATATCCCTTGTTGTTGTCAAAAAGTATGTGATTCACATTTTTGTCCGCGCTCATTTGTTTGTTGTAGAAATCGGGAAGATTTTTCACTCCATCAGCAGAAAGAAAGTCGATATTTCCATCCTGATAGACGATGAGTAAAACCTGGTTTGCCTCGTCGTATCCGATTTTTGAGATTATAATACCGTTCAGTCCGTTTAATTTGCTGTAAAACTCCATACTACCGTCTCTTTTATCTATGGAGAAAAGTTTTCCTTCGCTTACAGCAAACACTTTATTATCGGACTGAGCAATCTGTTCAACGGTATTGTATGCAAAGTGAGTTCGCCAGTTGCCCATAGCAACCTGTGCGCGGGCAGTCAAACCGAAAAGTGCAATAACAGCAAGTAATAAAATATTTCGTTTCATATTCAAAATCAATCGTTAATCATATAAAAAACAGATTTTGCGGATTTTTATTGTTGAAAAACAGTTCAATCCTGAAGAAATTGTTTTTCAAGGTAGTTTCTTAATTTCTCAATAGCAAGAGCCCGATGGCTGATTGTGTTCTTTACGTCAGCGCTCAATTCTGCAAAACTTTCGGTGTAACTTTCGGGGATAAAGATCGGGTCATACCCGAAACCGGCATTACCTCTTGGTTCCGAAGCTATTTTGCCTTTAATAATTCCTTCAAAACTTCGGGATACTCCATGTTGCATCAACACTATGACTGTTCGGAATTGTGCCCTGCGATTCTCCTGTCCTTCCATTTCTGAGAGTACCTGTTGAATATTGCGTGCCGAATTGGCAGGCTCGCCGGCATAGCGGGCGGAGTATACGCCGGGTTTTCCCCCCAGGGCTTCAATTTCGAGGCCTGTATCATCTGCAAAACAATCGGTATGATAGTTGTCAAAAACATATTTTGCTTTTATCGCGGCATTTTCCTCCAGCGTTTCGGCTGTTTCTGGAATATCTTCTGTGCATCCCGTTTCGGCCAAACTTATAATTTCCACCTTATCATTGAGAATGGCTCTTACTTCTTCCAGCTTGTGGAGGTTATTGGTTGCAAATACAATTTTTTTCATAAACATGTTGTCTGTTACGAGGAAACAAAGATAAAAGATTTCCCGCAGTTTTGGAAATTCTGTGCGTAATTACCTTGAAACAGATTCGGTTTCACTGAATTTCATTTTTTTTTGATTTGCAGAAATATTTAGGCTATTTTTGCAAGTTGAAATGCAGAATAATGGGTGAAAATGAAAAGTAGTCTGATAATATTGTCTTTTTTTGCTTTGGGTTTACTGCTTGGCATCGTCAGAATTTTTCCGGAGCATTGGCTGGAGTCCAGCGTTACTTTCTACGTGCTTTGTTTGCTTATGTTCAGTGTAGGGTTGAGCATTGGTCATGATAAAGACTCGGTACGGAAATTTCGTTCACTCTCACCGCGGTTGCTCTGGCTGCCTGTGATGACAGTTGTGGGAACTTTTTTCGGAGTGATAGCCGCAAGTGTTTTGATCAAACACAGGCCGCTCAGCGAATTGATGGCTGTAAGCGCAGGATTTGGGTATTATTCACTTTCGAGCGTGCTGATTACCCAATACAAAGGTGTGGAACTTGGTACTATTGCACTGCTTGCAAATATTATTCGTGAAGTGCTTACGCTGCTTTTGGCGCCATGGATGGTGCGTTATTTCGGCAAACTTGCACCTATTTCAGCCGGTGGAGCTACTACTATGGACACTACCTTTCCGGTTATTGTCAAAAATTCGGGAAAAGAATTCTCCGTTCTTTCTATTTATCACGGTTTTATAACCGATTTATCCGTCCCCTTTCTGGTTACGTTTTTTTGCAGTATTTAATATTGTGATCTCTGATCAAATGTCAGAAAAGGTAGGTAAGTGTTATCGAAAATACACTGGAAGAACTTTTTGCAGTAAGATTTGGAGCAATTCCGCCACTTTCGGTTTTAATTTTATCTAAAATATTCTTGCTGGCATCTCTTTTTTGCAAACCCTTACTCCATTGCAGACCGAGTTGTATTTTTCTGAGTAATTCCACACCGCCTCCGTAGCTGTAACCGTAATCTATCCGGTCCATAAAACTATCGAACGACTCCTCCTGAATGAGTGTGGTAATATCACTTTCAAATACAGTTTTTCCTTTCAGGGCATAAGCTCCATATATGCCAGCTGTACCGAATAAACCCACTACACCGCCAAAATTGAGTCTCAGCCTCACGTTCATGGGTACTTCCACATAGTTTAATTCATGATAACCTTTTATCAGCGATTGGATTACTGATGTACTATCCATCCTGAAAATGCCTCCTTTTTGCGACAAAAGTGCTCCGATTTCAAATCCAAGTCCCGATTTTCGTGGATTGAATTCATACACTAACCCTACCTGATATCCTGTGAGGTTTTCGCCCTGAAAAGCAGCCGTAATGGCATCGTGATTGAATGAATGAAGTTCATTGGCCGTGTTGATTCCGCCCCGGATGCCGAATTGGGAGTAACCGGGGGCTGTAAACAGAAGAATGATGAATAAAAGTAGATACCTGTTTTTCATTCTGATACGTTTTTTTAAAATAAAAAATCAACTCGATTTTGATGTCCGTTTTCTTTCGTTTTCGTCAAGTAGTATTTTGCGCAGTCTTATTTTTGTTGGAGTCACCTCTACATATTCGTCTTCTTTGATGTATTCAAGGGCTTCTTCCAGACTGAAAATGATTGGCGGAACTATTCTGACTTTATCGTCGGAGCCCGAAGCACGCATATTGGTTAGTTTCTTTGCTTTACACACATTTACTACAATATCGCCTTCTTTGGAATGCTCGCCAATAACCTGCCCGGCATAAATCGGATCTTGCGGGTGTATGAAAAATTTTCCCCGATCCTGTAATTTATCTATTGCATATGCAAAAGCTGTACCACTTTCCATGGCAATGATTGAACCGTTAGTTCTCCGTTCAATTTCTCCCTTGTAAGGCTGGTATTCAATAAAACGGTGTGACATGATGGCTTCGCCGGCCGATGCAGTCAATACATTGTTGCGCAGTCCGATAATACCCCGTGAAGGGATGTGAAATTCAAGCTGAATCCGGTCGCCTACAGCATCCATGCTTAGCATTTCGCCTTTTCGCACAGCCACCATTTCAATAATTCTTCCTGAATTTTCTTCGGGAAGATTGATTGAGAGCTGTTCAACAGGTTCACATTGTTTGCCGTTAATATCTTTGAAGATAACCTGAGGTTGCCCAACCTGCATTTCGTAACCTTCGCGTCGCATCGTTTCAATGAGCACAGATAAATGCAACACTCCACGTCCGAATACGTTCCATACATCAGAATTGGGATTTCGCTCTACTTTCATGGCCAGATTCTTATCGAGCTCTTTTATGAGACGATCGTTGATGTGGCGCGAAGTGACGAATTTTCCTTCTTTTCCGAAAAACGGAGAGTCGTTGATAGTGAAAACCATGCTCATCGTTGGTTCGTCGATGGCAATAGGAGCGAGGGGTTCAGGGTTCTGCAGGTCGGCTATGGTATCACCAATTTCAAAACCGTCGATGCCTACCAGTGCACATATATCGCCCGATTCCACCAGGTTTGTTTTTGTTCGGCCTAATCCCGTAAAGGTGTCTAATTCCTTGATTTTTGATTTTACGATTGAACCGTCTCTTTTACAAAGACTTACATCCATTCCTTCTTTCAGTATTCCTCTGTGAATTCTCCCAACAGCTATTCTGCCCACATAGGGTGAATAATCCAGCGATGTAATCAGCATTTGCGGAGTGCCCGAAAGCTGAGTGGGAGCCGGAATGTATTCAATAATAGCATCCAATAGAGCCGTAATTTCGGTGGTGGGGTTTTTCCAATCGTCCGACATCCAATTATGTTTGGCCGAGCCGTAAATTGTTTTGAAATCGAGCTGATCTTCGGTAGCATTCAGATTGTACATCAAATCAAAAACCATCTCGTTTACCTCGTCGGGGCGGCAGTTGGGCTTGTCCACTTTATTGACTACCACAATTGGTTTAAGCCCAATACTCAGCGCTTTTTGCAATACAAAGCGCGTTTGAGGCATAGGTCCTTCAAATGCATCGACCAAAAGCAGTACGCCGTCGGCCATATTCAGCACACGCTCTACTTCGCCTCCAAAGTCGGCGTGTCCCGGTGTGTCGATTATGTTTATTTTATATCCCTGATAATTGATTGAAACATTTTTGGCTAATATAGTGATACCTCGCTCACGTTCCAGGTCGTTGTTATCCATAATTAATTCACCGGCATTTTCATTTTCACGAAATAAATGTCCTGCAAGCAGCAATTTATCCACCAGTGTGGTCTTTCCATGGTCAACGTGTGCGATAATGGCTATATTTCTTATTTTCTGCATATAATAATGATTGGTTTTGCGGGTGCAAAGGTAGTGAAAAACAGTGGAAAATCGTGTTAATGGATATTCCTAATTTGAGCAAGCAGTAATGAAAGTGTATGGAATCTATTTTTTTTATCAAAAATAGATGTTTCAGTTGAATGTATGAATGATAAAAAATACACATGTATAGAAAATGAGAAAAAAAAAGACAAATAAAAAAGCCAACTATCTATTAATTAGATAATTGGCTTTTTTTACAGTGGTACCACCAGGAATTGAACCGGGGACACACGGATTTTCAGTCCGTTGCTCTACCAACTGAGCTATGGTACCTTTTTCGTTTTGAGAGTGCAAATGTACTGCGTTTTTTTGGAAATAAAAAATTTTACGATAAGAAATTTCCCTTTTTCTTTATTTTTCAAACGAAATTCAGTTGAATTCGGTTGACTAAAATCCTAATAATTCAAAATGGATTGTAATTTTGACGCTAAAAAAAATTAACTTTGCAAAGCATAACTTAAAATTGAAAGATAGCAATGATAAGTATCGAACTGTTTTTACTGCTAATTTCTGTCCTGCTTTTTGTCAGTTTGCTGGTAGGAAAAATGGGAAGCCGCTTTGGTGTACCTACTTTGTTGCTTTTCCTGTTGATTGGGATTTTGTTTGGTTCCGATGGACTTGGCGTAGAGTTCGATTCGCCCAAAGTCGCGCAGGCTATCGGTATTGTAGCGTTGAATATTATTTTGTTTTCCGGCGGTATGGATACCCGGTTCTCGGAAGTGAAACCTGTAGCAATTCAGGGGTTAGTACTGGCAACAGTGGGCGTGCTGCTCACAGCTGTTTTTACAGGATTTTTTATTTTTTGGCTTACCAATAATTTTTTCAATGCGGTCACATTTTCGCTCCTTGAGTCGCTCTTGCTTGCCAGTGTGATGTCATCTACCGATTCTGCATCCGTTTTTTCCATCTTACGTTCCAAAAATCTGTCGTTAAAAGAAAACCTGCGTCCGTTGCTTGAGTTCGAGAGCGGAAGTAACGACCCGATGGCCTATATGCTTACCATTGTCTTTATTCAACTGATTCAGGTGCCTGAAATAAATGTCTGGGCAGCTGTCTGGATATTTGTTAAGCAACTGGTATTGGGCGGTTTAGCCGGATACTTTTTGGGTAAATTTTCCGTCAGAATAATCAATAAAATTAATCTGGATAACGATGCACTTTACTCTGTACTGCTCATTACGCTGATGTTTTTCCTGTTTGGATTCACTTCATTTATCGGTGGCAACGGATATCTGGCTGTTTACGTGGGTGGCCTTTTCATAGGCAACAGTCGGTTTGTACACAAGCGCAGTTCGCTGAAGTTTTTCGACGGATTGACCTGGCTCGTTCAGATAATCATGTTTCTTACGCTCGGATTGCTCCTCAATCCCTCTGAATTACTGCCTATTGCAGGTGTAGGTATTGTAGTGGGGCTGTTCATGATTTTCCTTTCCCGCCCCATTGCTGTTCAGACCTGCCTGCTGCCATTTCGTAAATTGAGCAGAAAAGCACGCTCTTATGTTGCCTGGGTGGGACTTCGCGGGGCAGTACCGATTATTTTTGCCATGTATCCCTGGATTGGCGGTATGCCGCATGCCAAAGACATATTTAATATTGTATTTTTTATTACCATTCTGTCGCTCATCATCCAGGGCACTACGGTAAGTGCCATGGCGAAATGGTTACATTTATCACAAACTGTACTCAGAAAA
>JAGPGR010000074.1 GCA_018055865.1 Paludibacteraceae bacterium
AATATTATTTCCTCTGGTCTGAAAATGATACGCGCGATGCCAATTACCGCGTGAGATATGGAATTTCTAATTCTCCGATGGGACCTATCTCCATTCCGGAAAACAATCTGAGTTTGACAAAAGACGAGAGTAAAGGAATTTACGGAACGGGGCATAATTCAGTAATTCAGGTGCCCGGAAAAGACGAGTGGTACATTATTTACCACCGTTTTAATCGCCCGAATGGTATCAAAATGGGCTCACCGGCAGGATTCCATCGTGAGGTATGTATTGATAAAATGGAATTTGATCAAAAAGGTTTTATTAAAAAAGTTGTAGTCACACCTTAAATTCAGAAAAACTATGAAAAAACAGTTCATTTCTTTATGCTTATTTCTTTTTGTAGTCGCACTGAATGCTCAGAATTTTCAAAAGACGGATAATGGCATCAAATACAACACACAAGGAATAAATGTTGACATTTCACTACTTTCACCCGATATTGTCAGAGTTGTAAAATCTCCGGAAGGTATTGATCGTAAAGGTCCGGATCTGGTCATACTGAAAGTAATCGGAAAAACCGATTTTCGGGTAGATCAGCATAAAAACGAAGTAACAATCTCTACTGAAAAAGTAGAGGTGAAAACTGATTTGGAAACTGGTGAAATCCTGTTTAATACTGCTAACGGGAAAAGTTTACTGAGAGAAAAACCCTACGGAACACAATTTTCAGCCATTAAAGACGGACCAAACGACAGCTATAACATTCGTCAGGGATTTTTGCTGGATAAAGATGAAGCCATTTATGGACTCGGACAACAGCAAACCGGTAAAATGAATCAGCGAAATCAGATCCTTCCCCTGCAAAATTGGAATATGAAGGTTTGCATTCCGTTTGTCCAATCGGTAAAAGGATATGGGATTTACTGGGATCAATATTCTATTTCAGAATTTGTTGATAATCCGCAAGAGATGTCAATGCAGTCTGTTGGCATCAAGGCTGATTATTATTTTATGTACGGTGGAAATGCCGATGGAGTTATTGCTCAAATGCGAAAACTGACCGGCCAATCTCCGATGCTTCCACTTTGGGCGTATGGATTTTTTCAGAGCCGCGAACGTTATCAAAACCAATTTGAAACCCTGGATGTAGTGAAACAATATCGTAAGCTGGGTGTACCGCTGGATTGCATCATTCAGGACTGGCAGTACTGGGGGCGTGACAGTTTGTGGAATTTAATGGATTTCAATCCCGAAACATTCCCAAGACCACAGGAAATGGTGGACAGTGTGCATCAGATGAACGCTAAATTTATGATTGTGACGTGGCCCGGATTTGGACCGTTGACTCCCCAATACAAAGAATTGAAAGATAAGAATTTATTGATTAATTTTGATACCTGGCCTCCTAAATCGGGCACAAAGCCTTACGATGTTTATAGCGCTGAAGCAAGAGATATTTATTGGAGGTATTTGAATAATGGTATATTCTCTAAAAATGTTGATGGTTTCTGGCTTGATTCCACTGAGCCCGATCATATTAATGTAAAAGAATCAGATTACGACCAACCAACAAGTCTGGGAACTTTCAGAAGCGTACATAATGCATTCCCGTTGATGACAGTGGGAGGTGTGTATAATCATTGGCGGGGCGAAACGTCTGATAAAAGAGTCGTAATCCTTACACGTTCGGCTTTCGCAGGACAACAACGATATGGAGCAAATACCTGGAGTGGTGATGTTTCTTCCGATTGGGGTACTCTGCGCAGGCAGATTCCGGGTGCTTTGAATTTTTCGCTGAGTGGAAATCCTTACTGGAACTCAGACATAGGCGGATTCTTTGCCGGACGATATAATGCCGGTGGTGGAGCTAAAAATCCCGATTTTCAAGAGCTTTATGTTCGTTGGATGCAGTTTGCTGCCTTTACACCGATGATGCGTTCGCACGGAACGGACATCAGAAGAGAGATTTATCAGTTTGGAAAAAGGGGTGAATGGGCGTTTGATGTTCAGGAAAAGTACATCAATCTGCGTTATTCTCTTCTTCCGTATATTTACAGCACATCGTGGGACGTTTCAAAAAATAACGGAACTTTCATGCGGGCGCTTGTGATGGATTTTTCACAGGATAAAAACGTTTGGAACATCGACAATGAATATATGTTTGGACAAAGTTTCCTTGTAAATCCGGTGACCGAAAAAGGGAAGGAAGAACAGGACGTTTATTTGCCTGGAGGCAGTGATTGGTTTGATTTCTGGACCAATGAAAAGACAACAGGAGGAATAACGGTTACTAAAAAGACGATGATTGATATAATTCCATTGTATGTAAAAGCAGGAAGTATTATTCCGTTCGGACCGAAAGTACAGTTTGCAACTGAAAAAAAATGGGATAATCTGGAACTCAGAATATATCCCGGAGCAGATGGAACTTTCACCCTTTACGAAGATGAAAACGATAATTATAATTACGAAAAAGGGGCTTATACAGAAATTCTGTTGACCTGGAATAATGATACTAAAACGCTGACAATTGGGAATAGAAAAGGAAACTTCAAAGGAATGTTGAAAAACAGAAAGTTTACCATAAAACGAATTGACGGAGATACAAAAACAATTACTTACAAAGGAAAAGAAATAAAATTAAAAATAGGATGAGAAAAATAATTCTGATATTTGGAATTTGCTTGCTGGGATTCTATTTGGGGGCTTCAGCACAGCAATTCAGAAAAGGAGAATTCAAAAACTGGGCAAAAACTCCACCCATGGGCTGGAACAGCTGGGATTGTTATGGACCGACAGTGATGGAGCACGAGGTGAAAAGTAACGCCGACTACATGGCTAAACACCTGAAGAAATACGGTTGGGAATACATCATTGTTGATATTCGCTGGTTTGTGGAGAACGATAAAGCCGGCGGATACAATCAGACCGATCCTCGCTATGTGATGGATGAATATGGACGTTATTTGCCGGCTACAAA
Source organism: Paludibacteraceae bacterium (assembly GCA_018055865.1). Classification (GTDB taxonomy): domain Bacteria; phylum Bacteroidota; class Bacteroidia; order Bacteroidales; family Paludibacteraceae; genus UPXZ01. The sequence goes on from JAGPGR010000074.1 coordinate 2,963, forward strand.
TCGTTTTCCTTCAGCCCGTAACGGAAAAGGATTCAAAGAACTGGCTGATTATGTGCACAAAAAAGGATTGAAATTCGGGATTCATATTATGCGCGGAATTCCAAAAAAAGCTGTGGAAATGAAACTGCCGGTGAAGGGGACCAATGGAATTACTGCCGATAAAATATTTACCGATTCGATTCAATGCACCTGGTTGAGAGACAATTACACCATCATCGATGTGCCGGGAGCTCAGGAGTATTACAACTCCATTTTTGAACTGTATGCCTCCTGGGGAGTGGATTTTATTAAAATAGATGACCTGTCAAGGCCTTATCATCAGACCGAAATTGAGATGATCCGCCAGGCGATTGACAATTGCGGTAGAAAAAGCGTTTTGAGTACATCGCCCCGCGAAACGCCTGTAAACAAGGCTGATCACGTGAAAGAAAACGCTAATATGTGGCGGATGGTGGATGACGTGTGGGATGAGTGGCGACACATTATCCACTTGATGAAAGTAACTGAAAACTGGTATCCTTACATCGAGCCCACGTGGCCCGATTGTGATATGATTCCATTGGGAAGAATTTCTGTTCGGGGCGAAAGAGGAGCCGACCGCATGACCCGACTCACCAAAGATGAGCAATACACGCTGATGAATTTCTTTACCATTTTCAAATCTCCATTGATGTTTGGGGGTGATTTGCCAAGTAATGACGCATTTACGTTGTCGCTACTTACTAATAAACAAGTGTTGAAAATGCACAAACTGGGAACCGGTGTACGCCAACTTTATCAGGACGATAAGAAACTGGCCATCACCTCCGAAAACAGAAAAACCGGTGAAGTGTATCTGGCTTTGTTCAACTTGTCGGATAATAAAGAAAACAGGGAAGTTCGGGTAAATTTGAGTGAACTCGGCATGCAAAAGTGCTCTGCAACTGACTTGTGGAGTGGTAAGAAAAGTGGTATTTATTCAGATGTAATTAGTGCTGAACTGCGTCCACATGCATCAATACTGTTAAAATTAAAGAAAGTAAAATAGTCAATAATTATTGAAATGAACAAACTAATCATCCTTTCGTTGAGTTTACTGTCATTTTTACCTCTTTTCGGTGGTGAAACTGTATTGCAAAATGTTTTTTCAAGAGACACCCGGAGTTTGAACGGAAAATGGCACTACATCATTGATCCGTTCGATAACGGATACTTCGATTATCGGTTGCGTGTCAATCCGAACGGATTTGGTAAAAATTATCAGGCCAAAAACAAATCCGAATTAGTAGAATATAACTTCAAAACATCGCCTTTGATGCAAGTGCCGGGAGATTGGAATACCCAACGTGAGCAATTGTTTTTCTACGAAGGAAGTATCTGGTTTCAGCGTGATTTTAACTACACTCCCAAGCCGGGAACAAAAGTGTTTTTATATTTCGGAGCCGTGAATTACCTGTGCAACGTGTATGTAAATGGTCAGAATGTTGGTATGCATGAAGGCGGTTTCACTCCATTTAATTTTGATGTGACCGACAAACTGAAAAGCGGAAATAATTTTGTGGTTTTACGTGTTAACAATGTGCGCAAACCCGAAGGTGTGCCAACAGTCAACGCCGACTGGTGGAATTACGGCGGAATTACCCGCGATGTTATGCTTGTTGATGTACCCGAAACTTATATTGATGATTATTCAGTCAGATTAGTAAAAGGCAGCTATACCGAAATTGAAGTCAGTGTAAGGCTCAACGCTCCTGTAGAAGGTGTGTCTGTGGATGTGAATATTCCGGAGTTAAAATTTAAAAAAACGGTAACGACTGATAAAAACGGGAAATCGTCGTTTGTTTTCAAAGCAAAGCCTCAGCTATGGTCACCCGAAAATCCAAAGCTCTATAATGTAAAAATATCGCAAAACACAGAGAATCTGGAGGATAGAATAGGTTTCAGACAAATAGAAACACGCAATAAAGATATTCTGATGAATGGAAAAAAAGTGTTCCTACGTGGAATTTCCATCCATGAAGAAGCACCTTTCCGCCAGGGCAGAGCCTGGAGCAAAGAAGATGCTGCCATTTTACTGGGCTGGGCCAAAGACCTAGGTTGTAATTTTGTCCGTCTGGCACATTACCCGCACAACGAGAATATGGTTCGCCTGGCTGAAGAAATGGGGCTTATGGTATGGTCCGAAATTCCGGTTTACTGGACCATTCACTGGGAAAATCCGGATACCTACCTGAATGCCGCCAATCAGCTCACAGATATGATTGATCGTGATCACAACCGATGTGCAGTGGTGATATGGTCTATTGCCAACGAAACGCCTCACAGCGATGCCCGTAAAGAATTTTTGGCTAAATTAGCTCAGCTTGCAAGAGAGAAAGATAACTCCCGGCTGATAAGTATGGCCATGGAAGTTACCGGAGAATCTGCAACGTTGAGTAAAGTAAATGACCCGATGAATGAATATGTGGATATTGTAAGCTTCAATCAGTATCTGGGCTGGTACGGAGGCAATCTGGAGTCACCAAAAACGAGGAATTTTGAAATTCCTTACAACAAACCTGTTTTTATCAGTGAATTTGGAGCAGGAGCTTTGCAGGGTATGCATGGTGATAAAACCGAACGTTTCACGGAAGAATATCAGGAAGAATTGTACAAAAACACCCTGGAAATGCTCGATAGAATTGATGGCTTTGCAGGCACTTCGCCCTGGATACTTGTTGACTTTCACTCACCCCGACGACAATTAGCAGGCGTTCAGGATTTCTTCAACCGAAAAGGGCTGATTTCCGACGATGGAATAAAGAAAAAGGCGTACTGGACGCTGAAAAATTTTTATGAAAATAAAAAAGAACAATATAAATAAAAGGGTGACAAAATGGTGAGAATATGTATTAGCCTGGCGTTATCGCTGATTTTCGGATTGCAGCTTGCAGGTCAAAGCACGTTGAACAGCAAACCGGATTCAGTTTATATCTTGTCCTATGCATCCACATCCAACGGAGGCCGAAACGGGATGCACTTTGCATGGAGCCGCGATGGTGCTGACTGGAGCAAAGTGGAAAATAATTTCAGTTATGTGAAAAGCGATTATGGATCCTGGGGCTCTCAGAAAAGGATGCTTTCGCCGTTTTTAATTTTTGGCCAGGATGGCAAATGGCACGCCGTATGGTCGCTGAACGAAAATGAAAGCAGATTTGCACATGCAGCTTCGGATGATCTGGTGAGTTGGAAGCGGCAGAGTTATCCGGACATTACGGAGGGAAATTTCCTGGATCCGGTTGTAATTTTTGATGAAGATTCAAAAAAATACACGATATTTTTCAAAAGTGGAGAAAAATACAGAAAAGTGACTACTCCCGATTTCAAAACGTATTCCGGTGAGGTGGATGTAGCAGCTTCAGAATATAAAAATCCGCGAAAAAGTGTCGATTTGGATGGAGAAATTGTCTCAGGAATCGTACATCATGTGCCCTGGAAAGTGCTTGATTTACTTCAGAAACATGCGGATGTCAAAAACTACAAAAACCTGCTCTATAGCGAAACAATGAGTCAGGATGCTGTCCGTTTTGCCGGTCTGAAACCCCTGAACATGATCTTAAAAGCAATACCCGACCAATGCAAAGAAATCTCAGACATGCTTATCGGGGTGTTTTTTGAAGATATCAACTACGCAGCCGACGGCGGAATTTATGCCGAATTAATTCAGAACCGCAGTTTCGAATATACCCCTTCCGACAGAAACAACCGCGACAAAACATGGAATCACGCCCATTCCTGGCGTTTGGCTGACGAAAGTGAAATTGCTTTTGAATCGGCAACACCGTTGCATCCGAACAATCCGAATTATGCTGTACTTGATATAAAAAATCCCGGAATAGCATTGTCGAACACAGGTTTCGACGGAATAGTCGTTCGAAAAGGCGAGAAATATGATTTCTCTCTTTTTGTAAAACAAATAAACGGAAAAACAGGTCATATCAAAGTGCAATTAGTGAATGAGAAGGGTGAAATATTAGCCGAAAATACGATAAAATCACCTGCTGCAAAATGGAAAAAACTGCAAGCAGTTTTAACAGCCGGAAATAATGCTGATAAAGCTACTCTTCAGATTATTCCATCCGGAAATGGAAAACTGGCGGTGGATATGGTATCGCTTTTTCCACAGAAAACTTTCATGGGGCGAAAAAATGGATTGAGAACTGATTTAGCGCAGACATTGGCTGATATGAAACCGAAATTCATCCGATTCCCGGGTGGATGTGTGGCACACGGTGATGGAATTCAAAATATTTATCATTGGAAGAATACAGTTGGACCGATAGAAACCCGCAAGGGACAACGAAACATCTGGAATTACCATCAATCAGCAGGATTAGGATATTTCGAGTATTTCCAGTTTTGCGAGGATATTGGAGCTGCTCCGCTTCCGGTTGTGGCTGCAGGAGTACCGTGTCAAAACTCTGCTCATGGGGGACAAAACGGAGGAATTCCGATGTGCGATATGGATGTCTATGTGCAGGATGTCCTCGACCTGATAGAATGGGCTAACGGTGACCCTAAAATATCCAAATGGGCTAAAATGAGAGCTGATGCAGGTCATCCGAAACCATTCAATCTGAAATATATAGGAATCGGAAACGAGGACTTGATTACCGATGTGTTTGAAGAAAGATTTGAAATAATCAACAAAGC
>JAGPGR010000075.1 GCA_018055865.1 Paludibacteraceae bacterium
AAAATGTATCGAACAATTTTACTCGGTTTCCTTTTAGTAGTTGTTGTAGTCGATACCTGGCTGACAGGTTCGTTAGAAGTTTGTTGAGATGCCATAATGAAGCTTTTTTAAGTATAAATATAAAATTTATCGAAATGTATTTACATGTAACAAACCTGAAACCTGGAACCTGGAACTATAAACTACTCATGCGCACCCATTTTCAGGATATTCACCTCTTTTTCTGTCAGAAAACGGTATTTGCCGCGGGGGATGTTCTTTTTAGTCAATCCGGCAAAGAAAACACGGTCTAATTTGATGATTTTATAGCCCAATTTGTCGAAAATACGTCTTACAACGCGGTTCTGACCGGAATGGATTTCAATTCCCACTTCACTCAGACTGTCTTCTTTTACAAATTCCAGTGCATCTGGTTTGATGGTAAAGTCACCCAGATCAATCCCGTTCATAATAGCTTCGAAGTCGGCTTGTTCAAGATCTCTGTCAAGTCCTACGTGATAAATTTTCTTTTTATCGTATTTGGGGTGAGTGAGTTTCGAAGCCAGATCTCCGTCATTGGTCAGTAAAAGTACTCCGGTGGTATTTCTGTCGAGCCTTCCAACGGGATAAATTCGTTCACTGCATGCATTTTTCACAATGTCGATGACCGTAGTGCGTGAGTGAGTATCTTCGGAAGTTGTAACACAATCTTTCGGTTTGTTGAGCAGCAGATAGATTTTCTTTTCTATTCGCACCGGTTGATTGTGAAACATCACATTGTCGGTAGGCAATACTTTGCTCCCCAATTCGACTACAATTTCACCGTTAACCGAAATGACACCTGCCTGGATGTATTCATCGGCCTCACGGCGGGAGCAAATGCCTGCATTGGACAAGAACTTATTCAGACGAATTGGTTTTGTCGGGTCAATATACGTTTGCCTGTACTCGAGTTGTTTTTTTCTGCTGTATTTGGCATTTGGATCGTAATCGGCTGAATTATTGCGTTTTCGGAAGGTCACTCCTTCTTTTTTGTTGTCGAAGCGTGTTTCAACGAATTTTGAATTTTTCACTTCGTTGGCTTTTCTGAATGTCAGTTTGCCATCGTGAGGTCTTTCGTCGTTATCGAATCGTTTTTTGAATTCCGGTCGGTCTGATGATCTTTCGCCGCTGTCCGATTTCTTGACAAAACGTGGTCTTTCAGAACCTGAACCGGCAGCATTTCTGTTTAACCACGGTTTGCGTTCCTGTCCCGAATCGCTGCGTCGGTCATCGTTGCTGCGGTTTCCGTAAGGTCTTCTTTCTGAGCCTGAACTGTCAGTATTTTTATTTAACCACGGTTTGCGTTCCTGTCCCGAATCATTGCGCCGGTCGTCGTTGCTGCGGTTTCCGTAAGGTCTTTTCTCCGAACCGGAGTCGGAGCGTCTGTAGTTGTTGCTGTGGTTATCGTATGGTTTTCTGTCTGTGTCTGAGAATGGTCTTTTGTTGTCAAAATTTCTTTTTTCGCCGTAAGCCGGTCTGTCATCTTTTCGTTCGAATCTGTTGTCGCTATTGCCTGAATTACGACTTCTTTCATCATGTGCTGGTCTGTCATTTCTGTCCTGATTTCTGGAACCGAAACTGGATGGAGAACTTGTGCGTATGCCTTTTATAAAGGACTTTGCATTTTTTTTATCAAAGGATTTACCGTCACGGCTGGCGTCGGAATTACGACTTCCACGCCTGTTTTCATTGTTTGTTTTCATTGAAAATACGTCAAATATAATTTTTTGCAAAGGTCGGAAAAAAACTTGGATTTACAGCTGTTTTTGCCTTTTACTTTCAATAAAACAAACAGAAAGTGACCGTTAATTTTTATAATTAGATTTAAGAAGAGAGAAATCATTTAGAACAAGACAAAAAAATTAAACCAAAATAATATGTATCCCATTTTCTACATAAAGTACAAAAACAACTTTTAGTACTTTCAGAAAAGTATTATGAGTGAATAACTATGTGCTACTATGTGTAAAGAATCATACACCTAGTATTTCGATTGTATTATCACGTAGTCACGCACAGACTTCGATGCAATTTTTATTGGGCATCTAGCACTTCAAGTGAATTATATTTCGAGAAATATTTATTTTTTGTGATCTACTTGGAGTATCGAATCTATTTCAAGAATTTAAAATTTATCTGCCTACATTGAAATAAAGTATCCAGCACTTTTTTTATTCCCGTTTGTATATTGTAAAAAGTACAATAACAAGATGATTTCATATTGTAAAAAGTACAAGTTATAAATATCTGAAACATTTAGCTTTAAAACTTTTAGATAAATTTTTTGTATTTAAAAAATTATTTCTATTTTTGCATAAATATTTTTCAAACAACCGCATACGATGAGTGAAATCAGACCCTACAATCCCTACGTGTCCACGGACTGCGTTGTCTTTGGATTTGATGGGAGAGCCCTGAAGGTACTCCTTATTAAACGGCACATTGAGGAAAATACAGGTGAATATAACGATGTGAAGCTTCCGGGAAGCATAATTTATATGGACGAAGACCTGGATGAGGCTGCTACACGTGTACTTGCCGAGCTTACGGGTCTGAAAAATATTCCGCTCAGTCAGTTTCATAGCTTTGGTAATCCGCAGCGAACGAGCAATCCGCGCGATATTCTATGGCTCGAACGAACAATGAAAACAAAAATTGAGCGGATTGTTACTGTAGGCTATGTGGCACTTATAAAAATCAACAGAAAAATCACGCTTAACTCAGAAAATAAGTCAGCCGAATGGTACAATGTGAACGATGTAAGAAAAATGAATCTGGCTATGGATCACAACCAGATTGTTCAGAAAGGGCTGGATCATATCAAATCATGGCTGAATGCAGAGCCACATCTGATGTTCAAATTGCTGCCAAGAAAATTTACGGTTTCTCAACTGCGGATTCTGTACGATGAAATAAACCAAACGAAATCGGATGTGCGTAACTTTCAGAAAAAAATAAGTCAGTGGGGAAATCTGGTTATGCTGGATGAATCTGAAAAAGGAGTACCTCACCGGGCAGGTCGCCTATACAAGTATCAAAACAAATAAATAAAACATAAAAACCTTAGAAAACCAATTACCATGTATTTATTAGGATATGATTTAGGAAGTTCGTCAGTAAAAGCCAGTCTGGTCAATTCAAAAACCGGTGAAGTACTGGCAAGTGATTTTTCGCCTAAAAAAGAGATGGAAATCAAGGCCATAAAAGCCGGATGGGCCGAGCAGGATGTAGAAGTATGGTGGAACAATCTGAAAGAAGCCACAAAATCGGTACTTGCTACCGCTAAAATAGACCCGAAGGAAATAGATGCAATCGGAATTTCGTACCAAATGCACGGATTGGTGCTGGTTGACGATAACTTACAGGCCATCCGCCGCTCCATTATCTGGTGCGATAGTCGTGCCGTTCCGTATGGCGAAAAGGCATTGAATCAACTTGGGAATGAAAAATGTTTAACACACCTGTTGAATTCTCCCGGCAACTTTACCCTGTCGAAACTGGCATGGGTGAAGGAAAATGAACCCGAAAATTACTCCCGGATTAAATATTACATGCTTCCCGGCGATTATATGGCTTTAAGAATGACGGGTGTGCCTTTAACTACCGCTTCGGGCCTCTCAGAAGGAATTTCGTGGGATTTTATCCACAATCGTCCGGCTGATTTTCTTTACGAATATTTCGGTTTCTCAACCGAATTCATACCACCGGTTGTACCTACTTTCGGACATCAGGGTCGAATTCTAGCTGAAATAGCCGCAGAACTCGGTCTGACCGAAGGAATTCCCGTTACATACCGCGCCGGCGATCAGCCCAACAATGCTCTCTCACTCAACGTGCTCAATCCGGGTGAAGTGGCAGCCACAGCAGGAACATCCGGAGTAGTGTATGGTGTAAACGAAGATGCCAAATATGACCCTCAATCGCGTGTAAATTCATTTGCTCATGTAAATCACACCGACGAACAAACCCGCGTGGGAGTTTTGCTTTGTATCAACGGAACCGCAATTCTCAATACCTGGATTAAAAACAACGCTGCTCCCGAAGGAATTTCGTATGCAGCAATGAACGATTTGGCAGCCGAAATTCCGGTAGGAAGTGAAGGAATTTCGATTATACCATTCGGAAACGGCGCTGAGCGGGTTTTGAACAACGAAGAACCAAACTGCTCTATCCATGGGATTAATTTTCTGACACACCGAAAAGCGCATCTGATACGTGCCGCCCACGAAGGCATTGCATTTTCATTCAAATACGGCATGGATATCATGAATAAAATGGGAATCGAAACCAAAACCATCCGGGCAGGACACGCCAATCTTTTTCTGAGTCCGATATTCCGACAGACTTTATCCAATATTACAGGTGCAACGATTGAATTGTACAATACGGATGGTTCTATCGGGGCAGCACGCGGAGCCGGAATCGGAGCCGGAATTTACCAGTCTGCCGAAGAGGCATTTTCGACATTGAAAAAAATATTGGTAGTGACTCCCGAAGAGAAAGATGTGGAAGCTGCTCTGGATGCTTACAGACTCTGGATCAGTAGATTGAAATAATAAAAATTACTTTTAAATAATCATTTTAATAAAAAATCAGAAAAATTATGGCAACAAAAACGTATTTCCCAACTGTGGAAAAAATCAAATTCGAAGGAAAAGAAAGTAAAAATCCACTGGCTTTCCGCTATTACAATCCCGAAAAAGTCGTTTATGGCAAAAAGATGAAAGATTGGTTTAAATTCTCAATGGCCTGGTGGCACACACTTTGCGCAGAAGGCGGCGATCCGTTTGGAGGAGGCACCAAAGATTTCGAATGGGTAAAGGCCGATGATGCTCTGACAGTAGCCAAACAACGACTGGATGCAGGTTTTGAGTTTATGCAAAAAATCGGTATAGAATACTATTGCTTCCACGACATCGATCTGATTGAAGAAGGTAATTCGATTGAAGAATACGAAGCAAATCTGAAAGCAATCGTGGCATACGCCAAGGAAAAACAGGCCGAAACCGGCATCAAACTACTTTGGGGAACTGCCAATGTATTCAGTCACAAGCGCTACATGAACGGAGCTGCAACCAATCCTGATTTTGATGTGGTAGCACGTGCAGCCGTTCAGATTAAGAATGCAATTGATTCAACCATTGAACTTGGCGGCGAAAATTACGTATTTTGGGGTGGTCGCGAAGGCTATTCGACACTTCTGAACACTGACATGAAACGTGAAAAAGAGCATTTGGCCATGATGCTGAAAACTGCCCGCGATTATGGCCGCTCCAAAGGTTTCAAAGGAAATTTCCTGATTGAACCCAAACCCATGGAACCAACAAAACATCAGTATGATGTGGATGCTGAAACTGTAATCGGTTTTCTGCGTGCTCATGGTCTGGATAAAGATTTCAAAATAAATGTGGAAGTAAACCATGCCACACTGGCCGGACATACTTTCGAACACGACCTGCAGTGTGCTGCCGACGCCGGAATGCTCGGTTCAATGGATGCTAATCGTGGTGACTACCAAAACGGATGGGATACCGATCAGTTCCCGATTGACATCTACGAATTGGTGCAGGCTATGCTCGTAATACTGAAAAGCGGTGGTCTGCAAGGCGGCGGAACGAATTTTGACGCAAAAGTTCGTCGTAATTCAACAGATATGGAAGATATCTTCATTGCTCACATTGCCGGAATGGACGCATTTGCACGTGCACTCGAAGTGGCAGCGGGTATTCTTGAAGATTCTCCTTATAAAAAAATGGTTGCTGACCGGTATGCTTCTTTTGATTCAGGCAAAGGTAAAGAATTTGAAAATGGCGCATTAAAAATGGAAGATTTGGTTGCATTGGCTAAATCTAACCCTGAGCCAGCTCAAATAAGCGCAAAACAGGAATTATACGAATCAATCGTAAATATGTATATTTAAATAAATGTAATAACCCCTCTTTTTTTTAGGAGGGGTTATTTTATCTAAAATTTTTAATTCGATATTCTGAAAAATTAACTTCGATAAATCAACTTCTTTGTTAAAAAAAGAAGGTAACATATAACCAATGAAATCATACAATTCAGTTTATATCATCGGTATTACACTGGTGGCTACTCTGGGGGGATTACTCTTCGGATATGATACAGCCGTAATTTCGGGTGCCGAAAAATCAATTCAGCATTATCTCATCGAACCGCTTGGATTAGGTGCTTTTGCTCATGGTGCCACTGTTTCGAGTGCTTTATTAGGATGTATCATCGGGGGTGCCATTTCGGGCTTGCTCTCCAACCACCTGGGACGGAAACGGACATTGCAGTTAGCCGCTTTTTTGTTTTTTACATCGGCGCTGGGCTCTGCTTTTCCAGAATTTCTGTTTTTTAAGAAAGGTGAACCATCTCCGGCATTGCTCTACACATTCAATTTTTACCGCATTTGGGGTGGAATAGGAGTAGGACTGGCATCGGCGGTGAGTCCCACTTACATTGGCGAAATAGCTCCAGCAGCAATTAGGGGCAGATTGGTTTCGTTCAATCAGTTTGCCATCATTTTCGGTATGCTGGTGGTGTATTTTGTGAATTGGGGTATTGCCAACGGACAATCAATAGAATGGATTAACAGCACCGGATGGCGCTACATGTTTGCTTCTGAGGCCATTCCGGCCGGATTATTTTTTGTTTTACTGTTTTTTGTGCCAGAAACTCCCCGTTACCTGGCTTTAATCAGGCAGGAAGACAAAGCATTGGGCGTTTTGAAAAAAATCAATACAAGTGCCGAACAGGCTAAAAACATTCTGGCTGAAATTACTTCGACACTTACTGATACCTCAAAATCGCAAATTTTCTCTTACGGAAAAAAAGTGATTATCATCGGTATTCTGCTATCTGTTTTTCAGCAGTTTGTAGGCATTAACGTGGTGCTTTACTACGCTCCCCGTATATTTGAAAGTATGGGAGTAGCCCGTGATGCATCTATGCTGCAGACTATTGTGATGGGACTTGTAAATGTTATATTCACAGTAGTAGCCATTCTCAGTGTCGATAAATGGGGACGTAAACCGTTGTTAATCACCGGTTCTATCGGTATGGCTTTTGGCATGATTGCTCTTTCAGTATTATCCTATTTCGATATCTTCAGCATTCTGACATTAATATTCATCATCATTTTCACCGCCTCGTTTATGATGTCGTGGGGACCGATTTGCTGGGTTTACATTTCGGAGTTGTTTCCCAATAAAATCCGCGGACAGTCGGTGGCAATTGCAGTGGCATTCCAGTGGCTTGCCAATTTCATTATTTCATCTACCTATCCGGGAATGATGCAATTCAGCAGCGCTTTCACCTACGGATTTTACGCAGCAATGGCTGTTCTTTCAGCTATTTTTGTGTGGAAAATGGTACCGGAAACCAAAGGAAAAACACTGGAACAAATCGAGAAAATCTGGAAGTAATAAGATCAATTCTATTCAAACAATCAAGATAAATGCCGTTGCAACTTTCTGCAACGGCATTTATTGATAATATCACTCTTCCACTTTACTCATAAATCTTTCGATTTCCACGGCAGCCCGTTTATGAGTGGCAATCCCGATCACGTCATC
>JAGPGR010000076.1 GCA_018055865.1 Paludibacteraceae bacterium
CGTACGCCTTCGATATCGTTCAGGGGCAGAAATTCTACTTCAGGTCCATCATTTACAGGTGCAACGATGGAAGGATTATCGGTCATTCTTACTGCTGCTGAAGTGCGACCGTGAAAAGCCTTTCCGAAAGCCACCACTTTTTTCCTTCCGGTATGAAACGAAGCCAGTTTCAGTGCATTTTCATTGGCTTCGGCTCCCGAATTGATCAGAAATAACGAAAAGTCTTCGTAACCGGAAGCTTTACCCAGTTTATAAGCCAGTTCTGCCTGCAACGAATTTTGTACGGAGTTGGAGTAGAATGCCAGCTTTTCCATTTGCTGAGTCATCTTCTCAATGAAGTAAGGATGTGAGTGACCTATGGAAATGACAGCATGACCGCCGTACATATCCAGATACTCATTTCCTTCATTATCATAAGTATAACATCCTGTTCCTTTTGTTACTTCGATATCAAAAAGGGGATATACATCAAATGGTTTCATGCGCACTAAAAACTTGTTTTATGGACTGCAAAAGTAGTGAAAAAATAGGGATAATGAAAGAGGCTTCCTGAATAGCCCGCAGGAGAATCAGGAAGCTGTTTTTTTTACATCAATTCCACGCTTCTTTTCACAAATTTGGCCAGCGCTTCCCCTTTCAGCATATTGTTGGCCAGCAGTGCCAGGTCAATCAACTGCCGAACTTGTTTGTTATCCGCAGCATAGGCTCTGTAAACATTCTTTTTGTTTTCGGTAAGTTCGTCAATTTTCTTCTGCAGACTTTCCAGTTCTTCTTTTTCTTCTGATGAAATTTCTTCGTCCTTTTTGCCTTTATGACTATCCTTGAGACTTGTCTGACGATTTTTCATTTCTCCAAGTTGGGCGTTGAAGGGTGCTGTTTCGGCTTCCGTGGCTGTTTCTTCTTCGCTCACCAGTTTTTCTATCAGCGGATGAGCTGTGTTAATCACCAGATTGAAGCTGTCTGGCATTTCGCCGTAGAAACTCATCATACCACCTCCCTGCATTGCCGACATGTCTTTCATGCGGCGCATAAACTCATTCTGAGTCACGAAAACGGGATTTGCTGTAGGAGCAAGTTGCTCAAAAGTGACTATGAAATTGGCTTTCTCGATGGTTGGAATCTGGCTTTCGAAAACCGAAACAAGAGCATTGCGTTGTTCCTCGTTCAGGGCAACACTTCCGGTATTTTCTTTTTGAATCAACTTGTCTATCACATCGCTGTCCACACGTACGAAACGGGTTTTCTCCGATTTTTGTTCCAGTTGACTGATGGCATGAACATCCAGCTGGCCATCCATAATCAGCACATCGTAACCCTTTGCTTTTGCATCTTCCACGTAGGTGTATTGCTCATCTTTGTTTGTTGCGTACAGATAAATCAGGTTATTTTCTTTGTCTGTTTGCTCCGCTTTGGTCAATTCTTTGTATTCTTCCAGTGTAAAATACTTCCCGTCAACATTTTTAAGCAAAGCAAATTTCTCGGCGCGTTCGTAGAATTTCTCATCACTCAGCATTCCGTATTGGATAAAGAGCTTCAGATCGTCCCATTTCTGCTCAAACTGAGGCCTGTCTGATTTGAAAATATCGAACAGGCGGTCGGCCACTTTTTTGGTAATGTGAGCCGAAATTTTCTTTACATTGCTATCGCTCTGCAGGTAGCTGCGTGATACGTTAAGCGGAATATCCGGTGAGTCGATTACGCCGTGTAGCAGAGTCAAATACTCCGGAACGATGTTTTCCACGTGATCGGTCACGAAAACCTGATTGCTGTATAGCTGAATTTTGTTTCGTTGAATATCAATGTTGTTTTTTATTTTCGGAAAGTAAAGTATACCGGTCAGATTGAACGGATAATCCACGTTCATGTGAATATGGAAAAGTGGTTCGTCCATAGTCATCGGATACAGTTCGTGATAGAATGAACTGTAATCTTCATCTTTCAGGTCAGCCGGTTTGCGTGTCCAGGCCGGTTTGGTGTTGTTGATGATGTTATCCTTATCAGTTTCAACATCTTTGCCGTCTTTCCATTCTTTCTTTTTGCCAAACGCGATTTCAACAGGCAGGAATTTGCAATATTTGGTTAGCAGTTCCTGTATTTTACTTTCTTCCAGAAAGTCTTTGTTTTCATCGTCGATATGCAAAACGATATCGGTTCCCCGTTCGGATTTTATAGTATCTTCCAGTATGTATTCGGGGTCACCTTTACATGACCAATGTTGTGCTGCAGCACCTTCTTTGTACGATTGGGTGAAAATTTCCACCTTTTCGGAAACCATAAATGCGGAGTAGAAACCAAGTCCGAAATGTCCGATGATGGCTTGCGCGTCGTTTTTGTATTTTTCCAGAAAGTCGCCCGCACTCGAAAAAGCAATCTGATTGATGTAACTATTCACTTCGTCAGCTGTCATCCCAAGTCCCCGGTCGCTCACGGTTAGTGTTTTTTTCTTTTTGTCGATACTGATGCGAATGGTCAAATCGCCCAGTTCGCCTTTGTATTCGCCCACTGCGGCCAGCGTTTTCAACTTTTGTGTTGCGTCCACAGCATTCGATACCAATTCACGCAGAAAAATCTCATGATCACTGTATAAAAATTTCTTGATTACGGGGAAAATATTGTCACTCGTTACCCCAATGTTTCCTTTTGCCATATTATTAAAGTTTTTTTAAGTTGAATGGTTGTATGGTGTTTTATTTCGGGCAATAATTGTAATTCCAATTCAAACCATTAAAACACCGCATCTCTTTTTTACAAAGAAAGTGCCACGAACCTGCAAAATGACAAAATGGCAGATTTAGCGTAGTTCTTTCTGTATTGCCGACGAAAGGTAAACATTTATGTTAAAAACTTGTTATAAAAAAACAATCACATGAGTATAATGGACGAAAAAAAAAATAAACTGAGTAAAGGTTCTGTTGAGGGGCAGGCATTGGTTATTTTCGGAGCTAACGGCGATCTTTCGAACCGGAAATTATTGCCAGCCATATTCCAGCTTCATATCGACGGATTATTGCCTGAAAAATTTCTGGTAATAGGCTGCGGGAGTGACGAAAAGGATGAGAAAACCTTCAGGAAAGAGGTAGGGGAGCGTTTGCAGATTTTTGCAAAGGAGAATGTGGAAAGTAACCCCGATAAATTCGCGACTTTCAGCCAAATGCTTTATTATAGAACTGTTAATAATAAGAAGAAAGAGGATTTTGAAGCATTGAAAAAATATGCTTATACACTGACTGCCAAGGCTGGCGTTCCACCAAATTTTATTTATTATTTTTCAATACCGCCTTTTATGTATGAGGTGGTAAGCCATCATCTGGTAAGCTGCGGGCTGAATAAGGAGGACGACGGGTGGAAAAGAATTATTGTAGAAAAGCCTTTTGGTTACAGTTTTGACTCGGCCGTGGAATTGGACAAAAAACTCCACGAAGGGTTTCAGGAACATCAGATTTACCGTATTGACCATTATCTGGGCAAAGAAACGGTGCAAAATATTATGGTAACCCGCTTTTCCAATGGTTTTTTCGAACCGGTGTGGAATCGCAGTTACGTGGACAGAGTGGAAATAACGGCAGCAGAGAAAATTGGTGTTGGCGATAGGGGAGGCTATTACGAATCATCGGGAGCCTTGCGAGATATGATTCAGAATCACTTGTTGCAGGTACTTGCTATTGTGGCTATGGAGCCGCCGGCTGTGTTCGATTCGGATTCTATTCGTAATGAGACGGTTAAAGTGTTGCAGGCATTACGACCCATCAAACCGGAAGAAGTGGAAAAATACGTGGTTCGCGGTCAATATTCGGAAGGAAAACGACGTGGAGAAACACTCCCGGCCTATCGCGACGAGAAAGATGTGGCTGCCGACTCGGCAACCGAAACTTTTGTAGCCCTGAAACTTTACGTGGACAACTGGCGATGGAGCGATGTGCCATTTTACATTCGAAGTGGAAAAAATCTACCGGTTCGGGTTACTGAAATTGTAATTCATCTGAAACCTGCGCCACTTCAGCTTTTCAAACAACGATGCGCCACCCGGCAAACAAACATGATAATTCTCCGCATCCATCCGGATGCCGGCATTGCTATCGATTTCGGAATGAAAATACCCGGTGCGGGCTACAAAGTGCAGAATGTAAATATGGATTTCCATTATTCGGATTTGGTGAAGTCGAAAATACCCGAAGCCTACGAGCGACTTCTGGTCGATTGTATGACAGGAGATTCGACCCTTTACGCCCGTGCCGATGCGGTACATGCAAGCTGGAAATTTGTGGATTCGATACTGAACGCATGGAATGAAAATACTGAAATTCCACTGTATTTATATCCGGCCAATACATGGGGACCCGGGGAAGCCGACGCACTTTTCGGTGATAAGCGAATAAAATGGCTGGATCAGTGTGATAAATTTTCATGCGAAATTTAAAAATAAAAATAAAGAACGATGCTTTACAACAGAACCCACATAAATCCAGAGCCCGAATCGGTTGCCGAATCGGTTGCCAGGCTCATAGTATCAAAAGTAAAACAGAAAGAAAGTACATCGGAGCACTTCAATCTTGCTATTTCGGGTGGAAACACACCGAATATACTTTTCGAATTGTTGGCCAATGAATTTGCCGGGCAGTTTGACTGGAATACGCTGCGGATTTTTTGGGTTGATGAGCGCTGCGTGGACCCCACAGACAAGGAAAGTAACTACGGAAATGCACATAAGATTCTGTTGAAAAACGTACCTATGCCACCCGAAAATATTTTTAATATACGGGGCGACAACGATCCTTCGGCCGAAGCAATGCGTTATCGGGAGGTACTTAAGAAAGTATTGCCCGAGAAAGACGGATTTCCGGTTTTTGATCTGATTCTGCTCGGCATGGGCGACGATGGTCATACTGCATCCATTTTTCCGGATAACCTGGAATTGATCCACACCGCCGAAACCGTAGAAGTAGCTGTGCATCCTCACAGCGGGCAGCACCGCATTACCCTCACCGGCAATGTGATATGCAATGCTAAGCAAGTGGTTTTTTTGATTACCGGCGACTCCAAAGCCGAAATACTGGAATCTATCCTGAACGAAAAGGGAGATTTTGAAAGGTTCCCGGCCTATTATATCCTGTCGGGTTGCGAAGCAGAGCTTTACCTGGATTTTGAAGCTGCGGAACGGTTGTAGCGGATGGATAAGTAACGGGTAAGAAATTTTAAAAAATAAGTTGGCAGGGATTTTGATGGGATGAATTTAAAAAAACACAATCACATGAAACGATTTGCATTCATTGCCTCATTAGTTATGGTATTCTCGGTAGCTTATTCGGGTGAAAAAACAACCATTATCAGGGATATACTGACTGAATATGCAGCTCAAAAAGTGGATAACAGGCAGGAATTAATTCAATTCTCCGATCAGCAGGCCAAGGAGT
Organism: Paludibacteraceae bacterium; assembly: GCA_018055865.1. Lineage (GTDB taxonomy): Bacteria > Bacteroidota > Bacteroidia > Bacteroidales > Paludibacteraceae > UPXZ01. The sequence goes on from JAGPGR010000076.1 coordinate 5,412, forward strand.
TGAAACAAACAGAACTCAATTACTTACTGGAAGTACAGAAAGCTGAAAACTGCAGGTGTTGCAATACTGCAAATAAAATTAAAAAATCAGCAGAAAAAAGGGACATCGAACTCCAAAAAATCCTTACACGAGAGCAATACCTCAAATACGAGGCACTGGATAAAAACAGGATAAAAAAACATCCGCTTCGTGCGTTGTAAAATCTATAAAAAAAGAGGCATTTGCCTCTTTTTTTATAGTTACATGTTTCATTTCAGCATGTTTTTCGGAAGTCGGTTATAGTCAAGAATTACTGCCTCTTTTGCTGCATCGTTTGGATTACTTAATCTCACCGAGGCACTTTCACTTGCTTTTATTCTGCTTACTGGTATGTTTTGCTTTGGCTTGTAGCTTTCGTCGCCGGTAATCAGGTAAATAGCCTGCCCCAGGAAAGCGTCTTTGGTATCACCTATCTGAGTCCAGTTGGATACATATCCGTTGCCTTCTGCCAGTGCATAAGAAGGTACAAGGTATCCGGGGTTCGAAAAATCTTCGTTTTTGTAGTTCGTATATTTAGCCACAATGGGTTGCATAGCCCAGTTTTTAAGTTTGTCCTTTTCATCAGCTTTCAGTGAAGCTTCGCTGTAGATATTCACCACCGGATATTTGTTTATTTCCTCTTTATACGGATGCAGGGTCCACGATGCCGTGTATTTGCCACCTGTATTCCCGCCAATGTGTACTACCTGCATGTAAGGTTTGAGGCAGAATGTGGTCAGCTCCGATGCCGAATATGAGTCGCTGGTGGCAATAATGTACACTTTGTTTAAGTTCAGATTTGCAGCTACCGGATCCGGATCGGGCTTTTCATACACTCCCAGGCTGTCGGTGCGGCTCCATTTGTTTTTGTCGAAAATTCCGTTCAGATAACTGTTGTAATTCATCACTATCAATGGCGATTTGTTTCTGACCTTCGTCTCGGGTGCAATGAGCGAACTCAGGTAAATGGCAGAAATGACCGAACCTCCGTGGTTGTAACGCAGGTCAAGCACCAGGTCGGTGACGCCGGCCTGCCTGAACGTGGAGAAGGCATCGTACAGGCTTTGGTTATAATTTCTGATAAAATCGGTATAAAACAGATAAGCAATTTTCTTTCCGCCAATATTATAAATATTTGTGTAGAGTACCGGATCGGTCCGGATAGAAGCCGGTGTCAACGTGATGGTTTTATCGGCCACCAGTCCGGAACCGGAATTTTTATACGTAGTAAAATTAGCAGCAGCGCTACCGTACAGAATCCCGTAATTGCTTTCGGTAACGGGCTGTCCGTTAATTTTACCTATCATGTCTTTACGCTGCAGACCTGCGTTGGAAGCAGGCGAGTTAGGAAATACATATTTAATGATAGCTACATATTCGGTTTTTGCCTCATTGGCGTAAGCAAATGCCAGCGAAAATCCGAAATCAACAGGTTCGCCCGAAAAACCGGCAAGCAAACTTTCCACATCGTCGGTTATGAATGACCATCCGTTTTCAGTGTCTGTTGCGTTCAGCACACTCTTGAAGTAGGTTTTCGGATCCATATCACCCGCAGTTGGTTCTTTGCTTTTCATCTCGTCGGCCCAGAGGTAATAAGTTGATAATCCGTCATATACAAATTGTGAAACCGGATTTACCGTTTTTGGTTCCTCTTTTTTACACGCAGAGAATACCAGCAGCAGGCTTGCAAAAAGGACTGAAAGAAAAAGAAATTTTTTCATTTGAAATGTGTTGTTGTTTTTTTAAAAAATGATCATGTAAAAGTATGAAACGAGCATGAACACGGTGGTTCAACAAAGATGATGAAAATCTGACATGCGAGCTTGCCTGCGGTTGGCAGGTTCCATGAGACAACTAAAAAACAATTATTTACGCATGAAATTAACGCATCAAAAATAATACCCGAATCACAGTAATTGAGCTGTATCAGTCAGTTATTTTTTATTACCGGAGATGCTATGGCTTAATTTCATCGAGCAGGTAAGTACGATTTACCCGGTATTTGCCGTTCACACGCTGCACGGTGCAGCATTCGTTGTAAGCATCGTGCTCAAAAAACAAAATCTGCTGTTTTTCAGCTGCTTCGCTCAGCATCCGTTCTTTATCTTCCATCGACGTAATCGGAAATGTGTCGTAAGCCGAAACCCACGCAA
>JAGPGR010000077.1 GCA_018055865.1 Paludibacteraceae bacterium
TCTTAACTTCTAGTCTTATTGTTCCCTCATCAGCCTGATAGATTATGATTTCATCTTTCATTGGTTAATTTTTATTGTTGTTTAAAATTTTTAATTGAGTTATTTATCTACAATGTTTGCTAACGGTCACTTGTATGTGGTCGGGCGGGATTTCGAAGATAAATCCTGTCAGACCCGCAGGAAAGTGGGCGAAAGGTCTGACTTGTCAGACCGCTAAAACCCCCGCCTGCCATATACAATTTGTTACCGCCTGGTGTTCTGTATTTCTGACCAACAATCCACTGGCATTATTCAGTTTATTTGGCATTATACATTTTCCTGACGGATTGTGTGTCTTCGTTTTTTATTTTCTAAATGTCGGCAAAATTTTTAAATAATCTCACACTGTGGGTTGGCTTTGCAAGCTCTTTGACAAAGCTTTGGTTGAAGCATTGGCTTGTGGGGCTTTGGCAATGTGCTTGCAATTGTAGTGATTTAAAAATAAAATTTAATGTTTGACTCGTAAGTTTAAAATATCTGCTCAATATCAAACAAGACTAATAACCGTTGTAGTTTTTCCCTCCATTGGCTTGGGTACAGTTCTTTGACCGTATTTTCAAGAAGGCATTTATTATTATAAATTTCTGAGAAAAGAAACCACTTCACTTTCAAATTTTCTTCCTGAGAATTTTTATCAGTAAAATCAGCCGATTCGATATACAAAATTATATTTCTCAAAATTGCCTTGTACAACTTTACCTTTGTCCGATAATAATAATGAATGACCGATTTATTGACATTGGCGGTTTCAGCAACTTGTTGAAGTTTGGTTCCATGAAAACCATATTTCAAAAAGACTTTTTTTGCTGCTTCATGAATTTTTTGTTCCGTGTTTAAAATAGTTGGTTTCATTTATTCTTGCTTGTTAAAACCGTAATTTTTCTGTCATTATTCCAAACCGAAGCACATCAAGCCGATGGTTGAAATACATGTTGTAATAATCGGAACCATGATAATATTGAACGAAAATACCAATGTCTTCTAGGAATTTGGGATGATAGTAAAAAGTTAGGCTCAGGTTTAGCCTTTCAACAGAGAAAGTTTCAAGGTTATTGTAATCGCCAAACATCCAGGTTGTTTCTCCTTTAATTGAAAAATTTGGCTTTTGGGAATCTAGTTGATTTTTATCTGATGCCAGTTTAAATATTGAAAATGAGTTGTGCCAGCGATACTGACTGTAAATGCCCACCAGTTCTTCCTGAATAAAACCTTTGGGATGTATTTCAAATGAAGTCTTAAAAAACTGATATGCATTAAACCGCGTACTAATATTGGTTTTAATCAATCCCAATTCTAAAAAATTAGTGGAAAAATCCCCTGATTTCAGGTTTATACTTCCATCTTCCAGAAAGAAATCATTGTCCTGTCCGTTGGAATGATGACCAACACGACCGTACAAACTTAAATTCTGCGAATTTGCTTTTTCGTTTAACAAATAATATAATGTGAGTTGTGGCAAATAACTGGGTGTTCGTACCGGAAACGATTCTTCCTGATACATTCGAATAATAATTTGTGGTGTAAGAACTCCCATTAAACGGGAATTCTTATTTTGCCTTATATAAAAATTCGGTATCACATTTCCTTCAAACCAAAGAGGTTCAATATTTCCAATATCGGTTGGAAAGGTAATGTAACTGTTACCCTGATTTACTTGTGAAATTAAAGGCAAATCATTCTTTTGAATACTATTGTCTTCCTGACTTTGAGCAGAAAAAGGCAACAAAACGATTGCCAAAATTAAAAAATGCATTTTCCTCATTTTTACAGATATATTATTTTAACGTCTATTTTTTTATTGCCTGACAAATTAAAAGAGGCTTTTTTAAATGCTGGTCTATTTGTTAAACCAATGGACTGATAATTTGAAAAACCAATTCCTTCTTTTGGAAGAATAATTCCTTTTTTTATTTTTCCGTCTTCATCCTCATCATGTAAAATATTTACTGCATATTTTCCAGGCGGAAGATTTCCGAATGTTATTTCGGAAGTTCCATTTATAATTTTTGCGGTAAGTTTCCGAAAGTATTTTTCATAGTGTTCATCAGGAAAGGAGTTTGAATTATTATAGAGGGCAAATTGAACAACACCATTTGAATTTCGCAAATCTTTTACCGCAACAGTCAATGGATAAGTAGTTTCCTCTTTAATATGGAATGAAGAAAACAACACCATTGTCAACTGAAGTTGTATGAATACGATTGTTTTTCCCATTTTATTTCCTTTTTGTTTTGTCGATTCTTTCCTTGATAGAATCGACCACATAATAAACTACAGGAACCAAAAACACGGTCAGAATTAAGGACGAAAGCAATCCGCCAATAATTACCCACGCCAGTCCGTTTTTCCATTCGCTGGCAGTTCCCTGAGCAAGTGCAATGGGTAACATTCCGATTGCCATAGCAAGCGTTGTCATTAAAATGGGGCGCATCCGTTCTTTCCCGGCAATAATCAGTGCTTCTTTAAAATGTTTTCCTTGTGCTTTTAGCTGGTTGGTAAAATCCACAATCAGAATGGCATTTTTGGTTACCAACCCCATCAACATTATCAAACCTAAAAGAGCAAATAAAGTAATATCGTTAGCAGAAAGGTTCAATGCCAAAAATGCACCAATAGCAGACACCGGAATTCCAAATAACGCAACAAACGGATAAATAAAACTATCGTACAAGGCTACCATAATCAGGTAGATAAGAATAAACGAAATCAGCAAAACCGAGCCAAGTGCGCCAAAACTGTCATTTTGTGTTTTAATGTCGGCTCCCCATGAAAGTTTTACATTTTCGGGTAGTGGTTGGGCATCGAGATATGCAATTACCTCATCCGCCAATGTTCCCGAGGGCCTTCCAAACGATTCGGCAGTTAACGTTACGGAGGCTTGCCTGTCGAGACGTTCGAGCAGCGATGGCGAATTATCTTGTACAACTTCTGCAAATTGAGAAATTTCAACTGGCAAATTCATTGGGTTTACAATGGTCAGATTTTGTACATCTTCAAAGTTTTTGCGGTTAAAATCGTCGAGCCAAATGCGCACCGGATATTCTGTGCCATTTTCGGTAAGTGTAGCATCTTCGTTTCCGGTAAATGCAGCGCGTAAATTTATTCCCACATAAGCGGTATTTAATCCCAACCGCTGCATCTTATCTTTATCAGGAATCACTTTGTACTCCGGATTTCCTTCCACTACCGATAGTTGTACATTGTCGGCTCCGGGAATTTGCTCGATAACTGCTTGCAGTTCTTCCGATGCTTTCATTACTTCATCGAGATTTGCTCCGCTTAATGTAATTTTTATCGGAGCCGATTTTGGCAACAAACCAATTACCGCCATTGAAAAATTTATCCCTGCAAATTCCGATTCCAGCTCGTTTCGCAGCATTTTCATAAATGCCTCGGTTTTAATATCTCTTTCGCTTTCCGGTTTTAGCTGAATGGTAAATTCCGATTTATTGGTTGAACCAACGCCCAAACTCCCGATTCCGGTACTGGGACCTGCAATATTACTGAAAAGTGTTGCAACTTCATTATGCTGAAGAATGTAATTTTCGACTTGTTGCGAAACAATATTATTTTGCTGAACGGTGATGGTTTTATCAAATTCAAGGTTCAAACGAAATTTCCCCTGGTCTCCGGTTGACATCATTTCTTTCCCGATAATTCCCTGTTTCATCATTCCACCGGTAAAAACCAACAACGCAAGTACAATTCCTGTAAATATCAATTTGTGGCTCAGAACCCATTTTAACAACGAACCATACCATTGAATAAACGACTGAAGCTGGCGCTCGAACCAAAGTAAAAAGCGGTTAAAAAAGTTAGTTGGTTTCAGGTCTTCTTTTTCACCAATTCGCGATGCCAGCCAGGGTGTTAAAGTAAAACCTACCAGCAAACTGGTGAGGGTTGAAGTAATTACAACTACTGCGAATTGTTTGAGCATATCGGCAATAAAAACCTGTAAAAACAAAATAGGGAGAAAAACCACTACATCGACCAAAGTAATGGAGAGCGCTGAAAAACCAATTTCCATTCGACCGTCCATCGCGGCGGTTCTTTTTTCTTTGCCCATGTCCAGATGTCGCTGTATATTTTCGAGTACCACAATGGCATCATCCACTAATATTCCAATAATCAGCGACATGGCCAGCAATGTCATTAAGTTTAAAGTGTAGCCTAAAAGCCACATTACTGCAAAAGCAGTTACCAGCGAAGTTGGAATGGAAATAAGTACAATCAACGAATTCCGGTAGCTTCTCAAAAACAGCAACATAACAATTGACACCAAAATAACGGCAAGAATCAAATCGTGAACCACCGATTCTACAGCGGCAATAGTATTGTCGGTAGAGTCGTCGGCGATTATAAATTTTACTCCGGACTCTGGGTTTTGCTCTTCGATGTGTTGCAGTTTTTCGCGTACCAACTCCGAAACATCCACAGCATTGGCATCGCCTTGCTTTTTCAGTAACAAACCTATTCCGTTGTTTCCGTTATAGCGACTAACTGAAGCAATTTCTTTTACGCCGTCGGTAACAGTCGCTAAATCTTTTACATACACCGGACTTCCGGGGAAAGGCATGGCTATTTGTACATTCATTATATCGCCAACAGTGGCAAACTTGCCGGTTAATCGAACTGAATTATTTTCTTTTTCAGTCTGCACTTTTCCGGCTGGCAAATCCAGACCAGAGCGGTTAATTGATTCAACAACCTGCGAAAGCGAAATGCGGTAAAGTCTTAATTTATCCTGGTCAACCTTAACCTGTATTTCGCGCTCTTCGCCACCCAAAAGTGTAATTTCTGCCACCCCTTTTAATTGCTGAATTTGTGGAAGAAAATCATCTTTCATCTTCTGATAGAACTCTGTTTCAGGCAAATTACTGGTAGCGCTTATAGAAATAATGGGCAAATCGTTTGGCGAAACCTTACTCATTACCGGACTTTGAATATCGGCGGGCAAATCTTTGCGGATATTGTCGATATAACGTTGAGCATCCTGCATGGCATTGTCAACATTGGTTCCGTATTTCAGATTGGCAATAATTACCGAAGCGTTGGGCATCGACTTGGTTTCCAAAAAATCGACTCCTTCAAGATTCGAAAGGGCATCTTCAATTTTTCTTGAAACCGAAGTTTCTACTTCCTGTGGTTCGGCTCCCGGATACATGGTTTTTATTACCACCACCGGCTGGTTAAAATCGGGCAATAATTCATAGCTCAGATTTTTGTAGCCAATAATTCCGAGAAGTGTAAACACACTAAAAAGAACGATAATGAGCGATGGCCGTTTTATTGAAATTTCTGTAATATTCATTTTGTTTTTTATTTAAGAATTACATTGGCACCGTCAAACAAATTGATAAAACCGTTGGTGATAATTTCATCGCCTTCATTTAAACCATTTGCTACCACCACTTTATTTTCAATTCGTTCCGAAATCATAATGTTTGTCAAAATGGCTTTTCCATTTTTTATGCTATAAACTTTTGGTTGAATGGTTGTCCCCACCAGCGCCGATGCCGGAATTATAATTTGCGCGGTGTGGCTATCGTTTTTCAGGTTCACCTTCCCGAACATTCCCGATTTTATTTTTATATCGTCTGTATTTTTAATTTCTAATTGAACCGGATAACTGTTCCCCATATTTGCTTTGCTTCCTACCAGCGTAATTTTTCCCTTCTGCAAGATATCTGGATATACATCAACTGAAACAGAACAAATTTGCCCTTCATTAAATTTGGATAAATTGTTTTCCGGTACATTCACAGTGAATTTAAGTTTCGAAATATCAGTGATTTGCAGCAGCGGCATTCCGGGAGCAGCAAAAGCACCTTCTTCGGTCATTTTTGCTGTAACAATTCCACTAAAGGGTGCGCGAACTGTGGTTTTGCTGATTTGCTCCTGAATGGTAGCTTTTTGCACCCTGGCCAATTCTAATCCCAGTTCCGCTTTTTCCAACTGAACTCCCTGAATTGCGTCGGCTTCTGCTAAAACAGTAAATCTTTTAACGTCAGTTTCCAATCCTTCAATTTGTAGTTCAATGGTTTTCAACTGAAGTTTCAGCAACGAATTATCGAGCTGAATCAGCGTTTGTCCTTTTTGTACAGAACTTCCCAAATCAACGGGCACTGCAACAACTTTCCCCTGAATATCAGCGCTTATTTTGCTTTCTTTATTCGGTTCAAAATTCCCGGGATAAACAAACTCATTCTCCGATTTTATTGATTTTATAGTAAGTGTTTGAACCCCAATTGGTTTTTCTTTATCGTATTGAAATACCCGGTTTTGAGCCACTTCCTTGTTACTTTTCAATTTGTAAACTGTAAAAGCCACTATAACAAGCACCAGAACGATATAAATAATCTTTTTTAACATGATTGTATTTTTTAATTTTTTAATGAAATATTTCCGGTTAATTTTTTCAATTCCAAATCTGCTTTCAGATAATCGATTATTGCATTCACCTGGCTCTGCTGGGCTTCACGAAGTGCATTATCGGCCAATAAAATTTCTGTGAGATTTGCAGTTCCTTCCTTTTGCTGCAAAATCATTTCGTCATAAACATTTTTGGCAAGATTTATCTGACTTGTGGTGTTTTTAATCGTTTGTTGTGTTACCATCCTTTTTCTTGTAGCGTTTTCAATAAGCATATTATTCTGGTCGGCCACATTTTCAATTTGTAATTGACTGTTTTGTAATTCTATTTTCTTTTGATTGATTTTTCGTTTGGTAACAGTTCCGTTAAAAATTGGCACTGAAACTTGCAAACCCGCAAAACTGGTTGGAAAAAATTTAAGAAAATCGTTGGGTTTTTCATCATAACCAAATCCGGTTTGCCCGTAACTTCCGTACAACGAAACAGCGGGTAAACGCGAATTTCTCAGAGTGCCCAGTTCACTCGAAATCAGTTTGTTTTGAGCATAAGCAATTTGCAAATCGACAGGTTGCTTCACTAAATAATCACCGGCGGGTTTGTTTAAAATTTCATTTACAATTTCGAGGTTTTGTTGTAACGAAATACCCATCGAAAATTTAAGAGCATTCAGCACCTGTTCCAGATTGCTTTCAATCAAATGGCTTTGTGTTATTAACTGTTCCTTTTGTAAAGCCACTTTTGAAACATCGCTTTTTTTAATCATTTGTTGGGCATAAAGCAATTGAAGGTTTTCATGCAGTTTTTTCGTGTTCTCTAAATTACCTTCCATAAATTGTTGTTGTGCTATCAAAATCTGCGCGTTGTAATAAAGGTTGGAGATTTCAAAAAAGACTTGTTCTTCTGTTTTTTTATACTGAAGTTCGCTTAAATCGGAAGCAATTTTTGTGGTTTGAATTGCCCCGTAAACCTGCGGATTATACAGTGGAACTGCCATTTGAATGTTGGTACTTATATTGTGTGGCACTCCCATTTGCATTTCCTTAAAGTGTCCTTCGGGGCCACCAAAAGCCGACTGTGGCATAAGTTGATACGGTAAATCAGTAAAATATTTATAATCGGCATTCAAACTGATTTTAGGAATCAAA
>JAGPGR010000078.1 GCA_018055865.1 Paludibacteraceae bacterium
GTCTTTTTGCATCCGGAGCATATCATCCATATTGTTGTCGGCTTCGGCAAGTTCCAGTTCCCAGTAAACCAGCTTTTTATACACTTCGACCCAATCTTTCCAGGTCAGGCTGTCGGATATTTGCATTCCGATATTCCGAAATTCCTGCTGATAGGTGGTTGTGGCGTGCTCAGATACAATTTCTTTTTTGTGTATATTTTTTTTCAGCGTGAGTAGAATTTGGCTCGGATTGACAGGTTTGGTCAGATAGTCGGCTATTTTATTGCCTATTGCCATATTCATAATGTCTTCTTCTTCGCTTTTGGTTATCATTACCATCGGCACATTCGGGTCGATGGTTTTTATTTGCGTCAGCGTTTCGAGTCCACTCAGCCCCGGCATATTTTCATCCAGAAATATAATGTCAAAACTCTCTTTATGACAAAGGTCAATGGCATCTTTTCCGTTAGTTACGGTAGATACATGGTAGCCTTTTTCTTTCAGAAAAATCACATACGGACGCAGCAGGTCCATTTCGTCGTCAGCCCAGAGTATTCGGTTCATAAAAGCCCCCTTTAATTCCCCGAAGGGAGAAATTTAGTTTGTGCAGTAATAATTGGTTTAAAGTATAATTAAATTTCGTGTTTAGCAAAATGCGGTTTTTAAGCGCAAATTGCTATTCATACTAATCAAATTAATCATTCTAAAATCTTTGTTCAGATAATTGGCGACAAGAATGTTGCTACATTCGATGTTTTTTCTTGTGTTTGCTGGGCTTCGAAGCCCTCCTTTGGTCGATTTTATTTGAGATAATACTCCCGCATAAATTCGAAATACACATCAAGCGCATTGTTTTGAAGCATTGTATTCAGATTTTCCCGGGTTGTAATCAGGTTTCGCTTGTTCATTCCCGATGTCGCTTTTACGATTGTTGGTTCTTTGAGCATTCGCAGAAAGTACGATTTTGCCACGTTCGCTTCGGCAAAAGTGCTTACAAAGATAATACTTTCCCGTCCAAATTCTTCCATTGTCACCTTTAAGTTCATCGTGCTGTAATTAGCCGCATTATATTCTTCCAGTGCTTTGCGTATTGTTTCGAAGTCAAATCGTCCTCCGCGAGGGATATAAAATGCCACATAATGGGGTTCTTTGGCCTTGTAAGCGTACAGATTTTTGAATAAGTCGGTCTGGTTGTTCCGGATTGTCGGTTGTTCGGCGATAATAATCGAAGTGCCGGAATTTTCAGTTAATTCAACTTGTTCAGGTGATTCTGTAGGTTTCTGTTGAACGGTTTTCGGTTCGTTTGCTTTTACGGGCTGTTTGACTTCTGTTTTTGTCGGTTCAGCCGATTTAGCTTGTTGTTGAGTGTCTTTTCCAACAGGCAAACTTGTTTTTTGAACGATATCTGATTGTTGTGCAGAAAGTTTTACTTCGGGTGATTTTGGTGGCTTTACTAATTTAGTTCCGTCAATAATCTCCACCGTAGTCGATTTTTTCTCAGGTTTTGATATTTCTGCAGCTGCCAATAATGCTGTAGGAACATCTTTGCTTAGATTTTCCTGTTCAAATGTCAGGTAATCATCCAACGTAAAAACGGTACGTAATTTTCCGAAATTATCTTCCGAAATGATTACTTGCTTCACATTCATTTGTTCGAGCAGGGCGGCAAGTTCCGGGTCGGTTGCCAGGGTATTCTGATACCAGATTCCCTCGTTGTAAGAGGCCAGATTCATTACTGAAAGTGCCCGTCGGGCGTTATCCACCTGTGTGAGCGAAAATCCGAAATCCTTTATCATAAACCGGGAGAAATTGAAAATGGCCAGGTTGTATTGCAGCTTGTTAATTGCTTCATTATCAGCATCGGTTATCAACATCATTCGGTGCGGAGCAAATTTTATTTCAGAAAAACCGGCGGCTTCCTGTTCTTCGGGCGAGAGATTGTCCTGTTCGCGTTTCGTCAGGAGCGAACCGAAAGTCTGTCCCTGCTGAGCAATATTTCCCTGTTTGAGCAGTGCAAGAATGTCTTTAGACAAAGCGCTGATGTTACTTTCGGGATAATTTTCTACCAAAGTGTTCAGCGATTGTTCAAACTTTTCGGCTCCGGCAGTTTTTCCAATACTCAACGTGTTCAGAAATTCAAATTGCGGGAGTAAAGTCGAAAGCGGATATTTTCTTTTTATCTCTTCGGTATTTTCAAATACAGTTTTATAATCGCTGGTTGTAAATGCCTGATATGTATGGTTATAAATAATATCCTGATACTCGAACATTCTTTGTTGATTGACGATGAAGTCGGGGTCGGCAAGCATTTCGGCGTAATTGCTTTCGGCGTAACCGGCCAGTATCTCATTGCGGAATTGATTGGCAGCCGTAGAATTACTTTCTTTGGAAGCAAGCAGAAAACGCTGGTACAATGTTTCGAGAATGCGTTCATCGGATCTGAATCGGCGTTGGAAATCGCTGAAAGTCTTGTAAGCCAGCGGATAATCTTCAATTTTGTCTTTGTAAATGAAACCCATGTTGTACAGTGCAGTAGCCAGCTGTTCGTCGGATTTTTCTTTTTGGGCTGCTGTAAACGGAATTTGAGCCAGATAATAATCCACACTTTTATTGTCGGTAGTTTGTGTAAAAGAAGGAATGTTCGGATCATCTGATACGAAAGTTGAATCGGCCATTGCAGTTGTATCTGTTACTTCTTTGTTCGTATTTTCGGCAAATAAAACGGCTGATTTATTTCCCCTGCGCCAGTTGTCTTCCAGTTTCCGGTTTCCCCATCGACGGCGAAATTCCGATTTTCCATTATTTACGCTCATGGAGTTATAAAAATACCAATCGCCGGCACCGGCACCGATTTGCTGCATCGGCATTACAAAATCATCCTCTATATTTGTCTCAGCCAGCAGTTTACTCTCTTTTTCGTTTTTTTCATCTTCTAATACCTTATCTATCACCCGGTTTATTGCCAGCAGTCGTTCCTGTTCTGGCATCTGTGCCAGTGCCTGTAAACTGTCCTGCAGATGTACAATTTCATTTTCCTTGACCAGTTCCCCCAATACTTCGGCTCTGTGACTTATACGTTCAAATTCGTGGTATTCGCTTGTGTAAATTTTTGCAGCTTCGTCGTAGTAGGGATGGGCTTCCACATAATCGCGCCGCTGGTAATACAGGTTGCCGAGCGTAACCAGTGGAACACCTTTTTCTACGCCGTTGCGGGTGCTTTTTTCTATGGCTAACTTGTAATTTTCTATGGCTTTTACACTATCTTTATTGTTGAGATAAATATTTCCCAACGCGGTATAAATTTGGTCCAGATAATCTTTGTTATTTCGGTTTTTTGCCATTTTTTTGAGTTCACGTTCCATACTTGCCGGGTTGTCAGCCACCATTTGTGCCCGGTTGATACGGGCGTTAAAATCCATTTCGTAGGGTGGTGTTGATTTTATTACCTGTGAATAATTATCGGCAGCTCCTTTTTTGTCACCGGTTCTTTCCAGCAGTTGTGCCATCACAAATTTGAAACGTGTGCGAAGTTTTTTGTCCTTTTCCTGTTCGATGGCTGTTTTGAGGAATGGAACTGCCTCGGCGAATTGTCCGTTTTTGATGAGCAAATCTGCCCGGGTCGAAGCGTATAATCCTGTATTTTCGCCTTTTAGCTTATCGGGTTTCACTTTCTGAAGCATATCTTCGGCTTCATAAATCCAGTCCATTTCGGCATATGCACGTGCAGTCCAAAGTTGGGCAGCCCATACAATATCGGGGTCAGTCGCAAAAAAACGGGTGATGTACCCGAAAGTTCCAACCGAACCCAAAAAATCGCCTTTGTGAAATTCGGCTTTTCCGAGTTGCATCCATACTTTTTTCAGTTCGGGATTGAATTCGTTTTGATTATAAAAAGCCTGATATAAAGGGTCGTTGTAGCGTTTGTAATCGCGTTCGGGCTTTTTCCTGATGGAGTGAAGTTTGATGGCTTTGCGGCTTTTTTCGATGGTACGGTCCATGTTTCCTTTAGCACTTGAAGTGTTGGAATGATTGCTCACAGGAAACATCCGGATGATTTCCGAATAGTCGTCTTTGTTCGATTTAGCCAGGTTTTCCATGCCTTCCCTGTAACTTGTATTCCCGTTGAATGCAATGTTGTATCTGGTCAGCATGGCATGGTACCGACGAGACATATTGGTGTTTTTACTTGTCGAGCAGCTGCTTACAACGAGTAAAACGGAAAGGAAAAAAGCGATATGTAAATGTTTTTTTTTCAATATCATACAACTCTCCCTTATCGGTGATGAGGGGCTATTAAAAAACCTTTAATCTGTTGTTTTATTGTGTAAAATGAATGAATTGAGCGTTAAATATTCTAATTTCGGGCAATATTATCTAACTTTGCAGGTAGTAATGTGTTCCATAATTTTTCAATTGAACACTGATCAAACTTGTAGGATAGATTTTCTCAGTATTATTCTGATTGATTTACAGAAAATGCATCCGGATATTGTAAATAAATAAATCGTAAATTGATAGATGTTAGCATTAATTTTATTATTGGTTTTTGCAGGAATTGCCGTGTTTGTGGCCACTTATTTCAATCGCAGGGGAACGAACGAACAGATTGATGTTGTGATTAGCGAAAATTCCGAATGTTGCGGTGCACACGAAGTTTGCGAACGAGATAATTTGCAAATTACAGATACAAAAATTGAATATTTCGATGACGAAGAGCTGGATGCATTAGCCGGAATTTCACCCGAAAAATTCACCAAAAAACAGGTAGATTCGGTGGCAGAAGTATTTTATTCGTTGCAGGAAAACGATGTGGCTCCCTGGCTCAAAAGTTTACAGTTGAGACGAATTCAATTGCCTGATTATCTGAAAGATGAAGCGTTGATGATAGTGACGGAGAGAAGGTAAAACTTAGTTTTAAGCTTCGGGTTTCGGATTTCGGGACGTTTTTGTTAACATCCAGATAATGATTCCCGAAACCACCGCACTCGCTATTCCAATCCAAAAGGTTTCAGCTTTTCCAAGACTTTCCATCGTGTCAAGCATCTGGTTTTCTTTCCCGAAATAGGATACCAGCACTATTGCAGCATTATTAACAAAATGAATAATAACCGGCAGCCAAAGACTTCCGCTCCAAACCAACAAATAACCCAGCAGTGCACCCAGAACCATTCGGGGCAGGAAACCGTACATTTGAAAATGAATAAGACTGAAAATGACGGCCACAATCCAAACGGCTGTATATTTATTCCGGTTTTCGGAGAAAATATTCTGCAAAGCACCGCGGCAAAACAGTTCTTCGCCCAAAGCAGGCATCGCTGCCATTACCAGTAAATTAAAAAGCAATCCGGATGTAGAATTTACATTCAGCATTTGCTGGGTGAGTTCGGCAGCCCGGTCTTCCATATCTTTCAACTGGTTTTCCAATCCGGATAAAAATGGCGGAAACACCATTTGTTCGTTGAGGTAAGAGAGCAGATTGATAAAAGGCGAAACACTGAAAATAAGCAAAATGGCCAATATCACCTGCCTGATGGTTGGCAGCCGGTGCAAGGAATAGGCTTCAACGGGTTTTTCATACCAAAGATAACCGCAGATGACCGGCGGAAGCAGGAGCGTAAAAACAGAAAGAATCAACTGATTGATTTTCAGAGATTGAATATTGGCTGAGTTCCCTGAAATCAAACTGACCAAAGCCATTCCGAAGAGTGTAAGGAAAAAGAAACAGAAAATAAGCAGAAGCAATTTTCCGAAAATCCCCGAATTTTTGAAAGTTTCTTTAAGCATAGCAACATTTTCTGTCTGCAAAAGTACGAAAAATTGATGTATTTCGAGTGAGAGAGGCGCAAGATTTAGGGCTCAAAGTGAATGTGTGGACGGTGAATAATCCCGAACATATTAGCCAAATGCTCGACCTGAAAGTGGATTTTATAACTACCGATGTTCCTGTGCTTGTCAGGGAAATGAGTCAATAAAAAAACTTCCATCCCCTGTGTTGGAATGGAAGTTCTCAGTACTTAGTCCGGTAAAAGCGCTTACGTGCGTGGATTTGCTTCTTTTACCACCAGTGCACGTCCGTCAAATTCGGCACCGTTAAGTTCTTCAATTGCTTTTTTTGCAGCAGCATCGTCGGCCATTTCCACAAAAGCGAAACCTTTTGATTTTCCGGTTTCGCGATCTTTGATCACTTTACATGAAGTAACTTCACCGTACTCTGCAACTACACCCTGAAGGTCATTTTCCCGAACTTTGTAGCTCAGGTTTCCAAAATAAATGTTCATAATAAAAATAAAAAAAGTTGAATAAAAAAATTGTGATTACAAAAACAGCATAGAAAACGGAAGGTAAAAAAACACAATTTTCATTCAATAATAAATCTTGGAGAGAATTGTCGGATTTTGAACCAGGCGAAGAATACACTATCCTTTTCAACGGCAAAGAAAAACATTTTTTTTGAAAAGGCAATCAATAAATGCAAAAATATTTGAAATTTAATTAATTAGCTGATATATTGATTTCTTTTTCTACCTATTAAAGTGAGACAAAAGTTTTTCTCCGGATTATTTTACCACTATTTTTTTTCCAAAAGGCACAAAAGCCAGTTTCATTAGCTTAAAATGTTGATTACCAAAAGGAATACCGATAATAGTAATGTAAAATATTACTCCAAAAGCTAAATGTGTCAGCGCAATAGGGAGTCCGCCCACAAAAAACCAGATAATATTCATCACTACCGAAACACAGCCCGACGAAGTTTCGCTGTGAACCGCTTTCCGGCCGAAAGGTAACAGCGCCAGCTCAGCCAGTTTGAGCGATTGAAGTCCGAACGGAATGCCGATAATGGTAATCATCAGCGTAACGCTTGCCAGTACATATTCGATAGCAACAAAAATGCCGCCGAAAATAATCCAGATAATATTGCCTAATGTTTTCATAAATAGCCGCGGGGAAAATAATTGGATATTGGAAGTTAGTAATATGGTATCTAATTCGAAATTAGTTAATTGTCCAAAAGTTTGATTGTTGATATTTTTTATTTATCTGTGTTAAATGAAGTATATTCTATAAATGCGGAGTGTTAAATTCCCCTTACCGGGGGCTAAGAGCCGGGGCTTCTACCTTACCTGCCCATCTCCTTCTATGAGCCACTTATACGAGCATAGCTCTTCCAGACCCATGGGACCACGTGCGTGCAGTTTCTGTGTGCTAATGCCTATTTCGGCACCCAGTCCAAACTGAGCTCCATCAGTAAATGCAGTGGAAACGTTAGTGTATACGCAGGCTGCATCTACTTGTGCGGTAAAAAGTTGCATATTAGCTTCATCTTCAGTTATCATACATTCGCTGTGGCGCGAGCTATATTGCGCGATGTGCTCAATGGCTTCAGCGATGTTTTCCACTGTTTTCACAGCCATTTTATAGTCCAGAAATTCAGTTCCGTAGCTATGCTCATCCGCTTTTTTCAGCAGATTATCGGG
>JAGPGR010000079.1 GCA_018055865.1 Paludibacteraceae bacterium
AATTCAATCTGGGTGTGCACAAATATTCCGGCAACAATTACAATCCTAACGGACATAAATACATCCGTCAGTTCGATTGTGAAACCATTTCGCGCACCATTTATCGGGTAGGTGGAGTCATTCTGTCCAAAGAAAAGATGCTCGTATCATTCGAGCCCAGAATCCTGATAAAATACACCCTGCTCGAAGCTCATTCTCCTACGACCATTCGCTTCAAACCTTTTCTGGCATTCCGTAGCGCTAATGAATTAACACACCAGAACAACGTGGCCAATACCTCGTACAACGAAGTGAAAAACGGCATCAGCATGGGACTTTATGAAGGTTATCCAGAACTTTTCATGCAATTTTCGAAGAAAAACACCTACTACCATCTGCCCGACTGGTACAAAGGAATAGAATATGTAAAAGAACAGGAACGGGGATACGAATTCAGCGAAGACCTGCTGGTTCCAGGATATTTCGAAATGTCCATCAAAAAAGGAGAAACCATTATTTTTTCCGGTGGCATTTCCGAAGTTTCCCCCCGTACGCTCGACAATTTGTGGGAAAAAGAGATTTTGCACCGCAATCATCGGCTGGATATGTTCACTACCCTTAAAAATTCTGCTCAGCAATTCTACAAACGCGAAGGTGATAAAACCTATCTGCTAGCCGGATATCCCTGGTTCAACTCGCGCGCCCGCGATGAATTTATTTCCCTCGTACCCTGCACGCTTACCATTGAGCGTGATGATTATTTCGATACCATCGTTGAAACAGCCATTGATGAAATAGAAAAATTTCTGAGCGGCACACGTGAAGAATTCAAAATCAACGAACTGGGTGATCCGGATGTGTTTTTATGGTTCATACGTTCTGTTCAGCAATATGCCGAATATCGCTCCATTGAACAAGCAGCCACCCGTTTTGGTGACATAGTGATTCGAATCATCAATTTCATCAAAAAGCAAAATCATCCGAACCTGTTCATGCACAACAATAACCTGCTCTATGTAAACGGCACCGAAAAACCGGCTACCTGGATGAGCGCTGTTGAAAACAATCAGCCTATTACACCCCGAACAGGCTACGTAGTTGAAATAAACGCATTGTGGTATAATGCACTGAAATTTACATCCATACTCGAAAGACAGGCAGGTAACGAACAATCGGCCGATTTGCTGGATTATCAGGCAGAAATTGCACGCGATTCCTTCATCAAGGTATTCTGGAACGGAACCTACCTGTACGACTATGTGATAGACGAACACCGAAATATGGAAGTGCGATCCAATATGATTATTGCAGTCGGACTACCCTTCTCACCGCTCGACAAGCAACAACAAAAATCCGTAGTGGATATAACTACCAAAGAACTGCTTACACCCAAAGGATTGCGTACGCTGAGCCCCAAAAGCGGTTCATACCGGCCCGAATACATTGGCGGAATGCAGGAACGAAACTGGAATTATCACAATGGACCGATATGGCCCTGGACAGTTGGTTATTTTGCCGATGCCTATCTGCGCATCTACAAGCAAAGCGGAAAATCCTTCATCGAACGTCTGATGACAGGTCTTGAAGCCGAAATGACCGAACTCTGTATTGGTACAATTTCTGAATTGTTCGACGGCAATCCACCTTTCAAGGGACATGGCGGTATGTCATTTGCCATGAGCGTGGCCGAAGTTTTAAGAGTATTAGATAAGTTGAAAAAAATCGATAACGAAACACCTGCACTATGAAAGCACTAATGTTCGGATGGGAATTTCCCCCGCATATTCTCGGAGGATTGGGCACAGCCAGTTACGGACTTACCAGAGGTATGTCCGAGCAGTCGGATATGGAAATTACCTTTGTAATACCGAAACCATACGGCGACGAAGACCAGAGTTTCCTGAAAATTATCGGTACCTGCAATGTACCGGTAGTTTGGAAAGAAAATAACTGGGACTATGTAAATCATCGAATAGGCAAAATAATGCACCCCGATGAGTATTTCTGGCTGCGTAACGGTATTAAATACGATTTTAGCAGGATTTATACCAACGATTTGGGCTGCATCGATTTTTCAGGCAAATACCCCGACAATTTGATAGAGGAAATAGGCAACTACGAAGCAGTGGCAAGTGTACTGGCTCATCAGCTTGAGTTCGATGTGATTCACTCACACGACTGGCTCACATATCCTGCAGGTCGTTTTACCAAGCAGATAAGCGGCAAGCCGCTGGTCATTCACGTACATGCCACCGACTTCGACCGCAGCCGCGGAAAAGTGAACCCTACCGTTTACAAAATTGAAAAAGACGGGATGGACGCTGCAGACCACATCATAACGGTGAGTAATCTGACACGCAACACAGTGATAGAAAAATATCATCAACATCCGAATAAAGTGACTACTGTGCATAATGCCGTAGAGCCGCTGCCGGATGTGGACAGTTTTGTGAAAACGCCCCGAAAAGACAAGATTGTAACATTTCTGGGACGAATCACCATGCAGAAAGGTCCAGAGTACTTTGTCGAAGCAGCCGCACGCGTGTTGAGCAGAACAAAGAATGTCCGTTTTGTGATGGCCGGAAGCGGTGATATGATGAATGCCATGATAGATCTGGCAGCAAAACGGGGTATAGCCGACCGGTTTCACTTTCCCGGATTCCTGCGCGGACGGGATGTGAATGAAATGCTGGCACAAAGCGATGTATATATTATGCCATCCGTTTCGGAGCCGTTTGGCATTTCGCCCCTCGAAGCCATGCAGGTGGGAACTCCTTCCATCATCTCCTATCAGTCAGGCTGTGCCGAAATTCTGACCCATGTAATTAAGACCGACTACTGGGACATTGACGCTATGGCAGATGCCATTTACGGAGTAGTAACCTATCCGGCCAAGTACAAGAGTATGCACGAACTGGGACTGGAAGAGGTTAACAACATTAAATGGTACGATGCCGGACTGAAAGTACGTGCTATATACGATAAGGTGACCGGAAGGCGCTAGACTACAGATTGAAATCTGAAGTCAGAAAAAAATGACATCATTGAAAAAAAATATTCATTGCGAAATTAAAGCTATAACAATATGAAAAACATTTGTTTTTATTTTGAAATTCATCAACCGCTGCGTTTGAAACGATATCGTTTTTTTGAAATTGGTCAGGATCATTACTATTTTGACGACTTTCAGACCGAAGACCGTATACGCGGCATGGTTGAGCAGGCTTATCTGCCTGCAACCCGTACTATCACCGAGATGATCCGGAGTTCAAACGGGAAATTCAAGTGTACCTTCTCCATTTCGGGTGTTGCACTGGAGCAACTGGAGCAATACGCTCCCGAGGTGATAGATGGATTCAGGGAATTGGCCAAAACAGGCAGTGTGGAATTTCTGGCTGAGCCTTACGCTCATTCACTGGCTTCGGTTTACAACAGGAGTGAATTTGAACAACAGGTAAAACTCCATTCCAGAAAAATTGAAGCACTATTCGGCAAAAAACCGACCACATTCCGTAATTCTGAACTGATTTATTCCGACGAAATCGGTGAAATTGTATCAGGACTGGGGTACAAAACCATGCTGATGGAGGAAGTGAAATTTGTGATGGGATGGAAAAGTCCGAATAATGTGTACAACCATTCCTACATTCCGAAACTGAAACTGCTGGTTAGAAACAACAAACTAAGCGACGATATCGCTTTCCGTTTTTCCGATCGTACCTGGTCTGATTTCCCACTGTCGGCCGAGAAGTTCATTCACGGAATTTCAGCCATACCCGATAAAGAGCCTGTCATCAATCTCTGGATGGGATACGAAGCATTTGGCTTTTACCAGCGGGCCGAAAGCGGAATTTTCGAATTCCTCAAAGCACTTCCTTATCATGCCATGGAACAGGGACACAGTTTTGCGCTGCCATCTGAAATTACTAAGAAATTCGAATCGGTTGACAGCCTGATAGTTCCTTATCCTACCAGCTGGTCGGGTGAGAAAGATCTGAGTGTATGGAACGGTAACGACCTGCAGCAGGAAGCACTCAGCAAGCTGTATGCTGTAAGCGAAAGGGTGCATCTTTGTAAAGACAAACCGCTGAAACACGACTGGCTATTGCTGCAGACGACTGACAACTTCCGGTTCATGTCGCACTACGATTCATTCGGATCTCACTATACCTCGCCTTACGAAGCGTTTACCAATTACATGAATGTGTTGGCCGATTTCCTCGACAGGGTGGATGCGCAATATCCGACTACCATTGAAAACGAAGAACTCAACGAACTGCTGAAAACCATTATCAGTCAGGAAAACGAGATAGCCGCACTGGAAGAAGAGCTGACCAAACTGCGGTCAAGGAAAAAGAAGGTGGAAGAATAGCAGATTCGATTTTCATAGCTGTAACCGTGTTGACAGATCATAAATAAAACAGAGAGAGTATCGCCGTCAGGTGAAATTCTCTCTGTTTTTTTTGGAAATTAAGAAGGATCTTACTGTTTCCGCATGTCGAATCCGAGCAGCATTCCGTCATACAAATCAGCCATTTTGCCCAACACTTCCACGGATGTATTTTGGGTAAACTGACTGACAAATTTCATTAGTTTCAGTATCGAATCGGCATCAAAGAAGAGTTTCATTTCGCGCGAAGATACAGCCACCGAAGCGTTGAGATGGCCTACTCCGAGCAGGTAGCTCATTCTGACCTTTTTGGTATCCGTATCGAGCAGATACTTGCCCGAAATCTTTACTCCGCCTATCCTGCCGGTATAAGTGCTGTCGGCTTTGAATACAAAACCTGTATTTTTTTCGTCAATTCCCAGGTCTTTGCACGTTTCATCAAATTTCTCTTCCACTTGCCTGGCTACCACTGCCCCACCCGCTTTCTTCAGCAGATTTTCGGTTTCGAACGCACAGGATGTTCCCTGAAAATTCCAGGTTCCCACCATGTTTTTTTGAGTAAGCGGGAACTTGCCTGTTACGGAGTTCAGGATATCTCCCAGCACACTGCCTGAGCCGGACTTTTTGCCGTCGGAAGCAGAGTCAGAAGTGTCTGAAAGCAGGTTGCAGGAGGTAAAAAGAATGGCAACGCTCACAACCAGCAGAAATATTTGATTTCTAAAATTCATTGTCGATGATTATTTTTTTTACAAAAGTAGTTTTTTTGTTTCGTATTCATCAAAAATCCCGCCATAAAAAAGCAGCGGGATTTGATTTTTCAGAAAAAACCTGAATCAAAAAACTTGTTCGGATGTGAAATTTGACATTACTTCTTAGAACATACAACTTACAAATTTACAAATTTTGCAATGTAAACTGAATGCTGAGTGCTGAAAGCTAATCGCTGAATGCATACCACTAATTCCCGATTGTAATTTTGCTCAGCGGTTTGATGTTTTTCAGATCGGTATAGTCGTACTGATAAATTCCATCAGCAGCCATCATCATCAGTGTTTTTTCGAAAGCTATCAGGTCGTATCCGTCCATTCCTTTTTCGTGCGCCAGCAGATTTTTCGGGTCCATGATGGTTAGCGGATTTTCGGCATTGAATACTTTCAGTCCTTCGTCGCACAGGAATAATGTACCATTATCAATTCCCAGCCCCTTGGGATTTTTCATTTCATACGAAACAATGTGTTTGGGATGTTTGGGATCTATCACGTTGTAGATGAGCAACTGATTGGAATTCTGTCCGCAGAAGTTGCCCGAATGAATGGTAACATAAGCCACATCATTCTCCACCACTACCGGATCACAGCCCAGTATATGAGTGACTGAAGCCAGTCGCTCGGGTTTCACCGGATCGGCTACGGAGTAAATGAGCATTCCGGTTGGAGTGCCCATGTACATGTAATCCTTATAGCTGAAAATGGTTTCCACGTTGGAGCCCACGTAGAAATTTTCACCCGACTTTACGGGCGATGGCAACTCAATATTGAAAATCCCCAGCTGATTGTTGAGCACAGTGTATAGATAATTTTTGTAAATGGCAAATCGCGACATGGAACCGGTTTGCCCAACAGCACTTTTTGTACCTCCTGAATAAGAGCCATTAGCCATTGGTGCTGAGTCTTCAAGCATTCCGCCGCCCCACCACCAGAAGTTTCGGTCGCGCATGTATTTTTCAGTTCTTTCGCTTACTACCCAGCCTATTACTATTCCGTTGTTTCTGTCCATGCTTTTTTCATAATCGCACAGGTAATTATTTTCGGTAGCAGGCACTGACGTGGGGAACACCTCTTCTTTCCGGCCCAGCAGGCGGGGTTGAGCGGGGGTAGAAACATCGAACCATACCAGGTCGATATACGAATCGGCATAAAGGATGTTGTCTTTAATAGCCATATCGGCATTACCGAGTAGTTCGATAAACCCGATGGTATTCGGATTGGCAGGATTGCGGTTGTCGATAATGTGGATACCTTTTTCGGGTTCAGAAATGTACATATATCCCTGAAAGAAGGCAATCTTACCCTGTTTCCCGATTTCCTGCGGTACCTGAGTTACTCTGACCGACTTGCGAAACAAATCGGCCGACATAAATACCGGTTCATTGATCTTGTAAGTGACGGTTTCTTCGACCGAATCCGAGCATCCATGTATCATGAAAATGCTTAGGAAGAGAAATAAATAATTAATACGTTTCATGTTTTTATTTCGTTTTTGAAAGAATTAGTGTTGCTTTGTATGATTTATTGTCAAATTGCTTATAAATAGAAGGATAAGGATTCAGAGCTTTCAGTTTTATTTTCAAATCCTGATAAACAACCGAATCTGACCAATTGATGTTATTGAGCGTGTAAAGTTCAACGGATTTATTCATGCCTGAATCTTCGGAAATAATGAGCCGAATGCCTGCAACTCCGCTCCAGAAACACATAAGTCCATCGGGACATCGGGAGTCTGTGAGCACCGAATCGAATTTCACGATGTATTTCTTGTCTATGGTTCTGACTGAACGGTTTAGAGGAATTACAATTTCGCGATCATACTCCACCATGCGCATTTCACTCCAGTCGACGTCGTTCATATTGCTGCAACCGTATATGAGTATGCAAAGTACAATAATTCCGGACAAAACAACCTGTTTCATTTTCTCAGAATTTTTCCACATTACCGATTTTACCCATAAAAAGGATTACCCCGCTGCTTTTCTCGCGAATGATAAATACAAACGGTTTATTGACCACAAAGTACGGATTTGCAGGCATGGAAGTAGTTTCGAATCCGATAGTTGTCACAGCTGCTGCTTCGGTACCTTCTTCGGTTACTTCCACATACGTATCGTGCTGAACAAACCCAATGTAAAGTGGTTTCAGCATCGATATATTGTCAAATTCGGCATTTTCCTGAAACGCTTTCGGCATTCCCATACTCTGCAGCATAGAATTCAACTTGAATTTGTTCTTTACCTTGAAACGGGGAAGTGAAACAATCACTTTTTG
>JAGPGR010000080.1 GCA_018055865.1 Paludibacteraceae bacterium
GTTCCAGGATACGGATTATAGACCCAAACAGATAGAATTCAACCGGCTAAATATCACATACACCGTAATGAACAAACGCAAAATGCTTCAGCTGGTTCAGGAAGGTCTGGTAAGCGGCTGGGACGATCCGCGTATGCCTACACTGTGCGGACTTCGCCGGCGAGGCTATTCTCCGGAAAGCATTCATAATTTCATTGATAAAATAGGCTATACCAAGGTGGAAGGAATTATTGACCTCGGACTGCTCGAACATGCTGTGCGCGAGGAATTGAACAAAACTTCGACTCGTGTAAGCGCTATAATCAATCCCGTGAAACTGATTATTACCAACTATCCGGAGGACAGGGTAGAAATGATGGAAGCCCTGAACAATCCCGAAGATGAAAACTCCGGAACACATGAAATAGCTTTCGCACAAGAACTCTGGATGGAGCGTGAGGATTTTATGGAAGATGCTCCGAAGAAATTTTTCCGCATGACACCCGGGCAGGAAGTCCGGCTGAAAAATGCGTATATTGTGAAATGTACCGGTTGCAAAAAGGATGACCAGGGAAATATCACCGAAGTGTATGCCGAATACGATCCGATGACCAAAAGCGGAATGGCTGATTCCGGCCGAAAAGTGAAAGGTACGCTTCACTGGCTCTCCGCAGCACATTGTCTTCCTGCTGAAGTTCGTCTGTACGACCGTCTTTTCAGTGTTGAAAACCCATCGGCCGATGAGCGTGATTTTCGCGAGCTTATCAATCCCGATTCACTGCAGTTGAGAACCAACTGCTACGTAGAAGAATTCCTGAAGGATGCCCGGCCGCTGGATCGGTTCCAGTTTCAGCGCATAGGTTATTTCAATGTAGATTCGGACAGCACTCCCGAAAAACTGGTTTTCAACCGAACAGTATCGTTGAAGGATAGCTGGGCCAAGGAACAGAAAAGATAAAAAAAGGAAAGCCTTTCACACCTTTCGGTGTGGCGACTTTACTTACTCCATTATTTAATGATAAAGCAAACTTCGGCTATTATCTGCAGTTTGTACGTAAATGCATTGAACAACAAAGAACCGTTATTTGTAAAAAAGTAACGGTTTTATAATATCCTCTTTTTTCCTTATTTTTGTAATCCCATCTTTCTTATTGCATTCATTCAAAAAATATCTGACAAAATGTCTGAAAACTATACCGCTATCGATTACGCCAAACTATTTGCCACACTGACCAATCAGAATGTATTTCTGACCGGAAAAGCCGGAACCGGGAAAACTACTTTTTTGCACCGGTTGCGCGAAACTTCACCCAAGCAAATGGCAGTGGTAGCGCCTACAGGCGTTGCGGCAATCAATGCGGGTGGTACTACCATTCACTCTTTTTTTCAGCTTCCGCTCACTCCCTTTATCCCTACCGAAATGGGCCGGAAGGAACTTATCGGCAAAATGAAAATGCACTCAAACCGCCGCAAGGTGCTTCGGGAGCTGGAACTGATGGTCATTGACGAGATTAGCATGGTACGTGCAGATGTGCTCGACGCAATAGATACGGTGCTGCGGCACATACGTTACAGGCACAGTGAGCCTTTTGGAGGTGTACAGATGATTTTCATCGGTGATATGTATCAGCTCTCGCCAGTGGCACAAAACGAAGAGTGGCAAATACTTTCCCGTTTTTACAAAGGAGTGTATTTCTTTAATAGTCAGGTGTTTCAGGAGCGACCATTTGTACATATTGAATTCGAAAAGATTTTCCGCCAAAAGGATATTGAGTTTATAAAACTTCTGAACGAAGTACGTAACAACAAACTTACAGCCGAAGGACAGGCATTGCTGGATAAACGCTATAATCCTTTTTTTACACCATCAGCCGACGATACATATGTTATTCTGACCACTCATAACTACAAAGCCGATCGGATTAATCGGGAAGAGCTGGATAAAATCAAATCGCCTGCTCGGGTTTTCGAAGCAAAGGTTGACGGAGATTTTCCGGAACGAAGTTTTCCGGCTGATGAAAAACTGGAACTGAAAATAGGCTCCAAAGTCATGTTTATCAAAAATGACAGCGAAAACCCGAGGCGCTTTTTCAATGGTAAAATAGGCCTGGTAACCGAATGGGATAACAACTCCATTTGGGTGAAATGTCCGGAAGATAAAGAAGCTATTGAAGTTTCGCCGGTGCAGTGGGAAAATATCCGCTATCAGGCCAACGAATCTACGCTGGTGGTGAGCGAAGAAGTCCTCGGTACGTTTCGTCAGTTTCCGCTGAGGCTGGCTTGGGCCATCACTATTCACAAAAGTCAGGGACTGACCTTCGAAAAAGCCATTATCGATGCCGAATCAGCTTTTGCTGCGGGTCAGGTATATGTGGCGTTGAGCCGCTGCAGGTCGCTCGAAGGTCTGGTGCTTCAAAGCAAAGTACAAAGAAGCGCCATCCAAAACGATGCAGAAATCTTGCAGTTTTCGTCAAAGCATTTTTCCATGGATCAACTGGAAACTGATTTTTCAAAATCCCGAAATCAGTATTTCTTATCACTGTTGTTGAGTATTTTTAATTTCAAACAGATGGTAGCTGTGGCCGGCAGATGGCTTACATCTACCAACGATGTTGCAACGTCATTCAACACCGAAACCCTTGAATTTCTCCGGAGTATAAATGCACAAATCTATGCAATTCAGGATGTTGGCGCTCGTTTTGGAGGACAAATTACTCAGATAGTTCAGCGCACCCCCTTTAACGAGGAAGCACTCAATCTCAGGCTGGAAGCCGCTGAAACTTATTTCTCCGAAAAGTTGAAACAACTGACTGATGCGCTGAAGCAATCGCCGGCCACCACTGACAGTCGTGAAAACGGGAAAGAGTTCGACGATTATTTTATGGACATTTACACCTTTGCCGAACAAAAAAAGCACTGGATTCGGGGAATAAGAAACGGTTTCAGTATCGAAAAATATTTCGAAATCAGAAAGACATTTGAACTGCCTCTGGTAAAAATCAGCTCTTATTCGCGCCATCAAAAACAGGAAAAACTCTACTCCCGAAACCCGGAATTGATGGGTATATTGTATGAGTTACGCAATTCGGTTGTGGATGAAACCGGACTGCCGATTTATATGGTTGCAGGTTCACACTCCATTGTTGAAATGGCCGATTATTTGCCTCAAACGAAATCCGACTTGCTCAAAATCAGCGGTTTTGGTGAAGCAAAGGTTGAAAAATTCGGCGAACAATTTCTGGAAGTAATCCGGGATTATTGCCTGGAAAACGGACTAAGCTCGGCTATGAATATGCTGGAGGGGCGTGAAAAGCGCAAAAGGAAAGAGAAAAAAGAAAAACAATCCAAAGGTAGTTCAGCTCAGCTTTCACATGAAATGTTTAGAAACGGAAAAAGTATTGAGGAAATTGCAGCAGAACGCAGCCTGTCAGTCGGCACCATTGCCGGCCACCTGAGTCAATTTGTAGGAAGCGGAGAGTTGAAAGCGGAGCAGTTTGTATCTGCCGATAAACTGCTAAGCGCAAAATCAATGCTTGAAAAATCGGATAACGAAGGCTCTGTTTACAGCAAGTTGAAAGGGCATTTCACACAAGTTGAAATTAGCATTATTGCAGCCTGGTTCAGAATTCAGACAAAATAACAAATTGAATTACTCGGAAAATATAGTTACAGCAAATCAGTGAAACTATTTTAAAAGTAAGAGGGCGCCCGGAAGGACGCCCTCTTGAAACATTAAATCTAATGTGAAATATCTTCGAATAACTGTTTTATTGCTTTGAGTATGATTTCTATATGTTTTTCAGCTTGCGGTTAGCTTCGCTTCCTGCTGTTTCATCTTTTCAGTCAGAGTCGGTTGCCAGCCGTTTTACCGGTTAGTTTTCCATTCTGCTTCATCGATTTCATCAGCCATACCTTTCTTCGAACAGCTTTTTTGCTTTGCCAAATCCGGTTTATTGTGAGTAATTTTTTTCAAAACTGCTTTATTACAATTTCCGAATCCGAATAAGTGTCAAACTTAATGATTGCTCATTTGAGCTTTAGTTTAGGGGGGCTCAGCAGGTGTCTTATCTCATAATCCTTTTTGAGGGGATTTACAGTAAAATCACCACCGTTCTTGAATTCTCATGTCATTATTTTTCTGAAAGTAAATGAGTCGCTGATTTTCTCCGTTGAGTTATCAACAGGGATGCTCGGTGGATGAAGTCGTTTGCAAGTCAGCCTGTCTGTTGAATCCCGGAATTTCCGCTACTTTTACGTAGTTTGTCGATTCTTTTGTGTTTCTGCCTGTTACAGCTTCTTACTCTGAATCATTCCTGTCGTTCCCATCATCGTTTGCTTTTTACGGCTTTGCCTTTGGCCTGATGTTGCCACCAGTCGCCGGCTCAGATAATAATTCTGTCCTGCCCGGATTGATTTCAGTCCCTTGTTGAAGGGGATGTCCATTTCTTCCTGCAGAAGGGAATACTTCCTGCTTTTCTGCTCGCGCCGGGCTTTCGCCCCTTCTCCCGTTGCTGCCTGATTTCCCGATGTTTAGATCGCTCATGTCGCACATACAACCGGCTTTTTTTACTTCCCGAAAAGTTAATTGTTCTCTCAGCATTTTCACCAAAAATAAATTTGTTTAGTGATAAACGCCTTTAATCAATTGTAAATATCGAACCTTGGTTTGACTTTTAATTCTTTTTCGCTGCGTTGCCTGAAACTTTCAGTCGCATAGTAGCAACATTGCTGCTCCCACTTCTGCCTGCGGAATGTGTACAAATATCGAAATATCTGTAGCTGCATTCTTGTCCCGGCTTCCCGGCGTCCCTGCCTTCATCAGGCTGAGTTGCGTTTCAATGAAACGTATTAGTTGAAAGTCGGATATCTCCGGAAATTACTTTTTGCCCGGGATCGTAAGACCGGAAACTTTGTTATACTTCACATTGGACACTTACGCATCCAATTCGGAAGATAGCGGTGCTTTCAGTCAGTGCATCCTTTTTGCAACAAGCAAGTTTACCTTTGCATCCGGTTGCTGATATTTAATGATTGATTTTTTTTTTGATAGTTCAGTTTTTCAAAGAGCACTTCGCATCTTTTCTAATGCTATGAGCCGAAACTCATGTTGCAAATATAATACATCGAAATATCGTTTTGCAAATTTTTTTACCTGTTTGTATCAACAAGTTATGAGGTAAGTTATCAACAGATTTATCAACAATTTAAATCCCTGAATATGAGATGAATAGAAAAGAATTGTTGGTAAGTAATTATTTCAGTTCTGTAATTATTTTTTGAAGACCTGTTTTAAGCCCCTCAAAATAGTCGCCTTTTTCAATTTCAGTGAGTATGGTTTTCTTCACTATTCGTTTGCATTCTTTGTCGGAAAGTTTACTTTTCAGATCTTTTCCTGTAGTAAGTTGCACTTCGTTCAGCTTTTCCGAAAAAACCAGCATCACACTTTTTGCCTCTATATCGTCGTTTTCCCAGGAGGAAAGCAGATTGACACTGAAGTCGTGCAGATTATCGTAAGGCTTGATTGATTTAATTGTAACAATGTTGATTTTGTTGTCTGATTTGTTTTCATACTGAACAATGATGCTGTCCAGCACACGAATTTGTCCTACGGTCAGTATCTCCTCAAAATCGCTCACCGAACCCAGCGGAGCCGGAAAAACCACGGCAGCAGTATCGTTGGAAGCCAGAAGCCCGGCAGCTGCAGAGGTAACTTTGCGACAGGAACCGAAACTGATGAGCAATGCTGAAAAACTAAAAAAAAGGAGCAACCGGATTTTCATAACTGATGGTAAAAATGTAAAACAAAGGTACTCTTTTTTGAGTTAATTTAAATATTAAAAATACTGAAAGAATTAAAAACGCAAATGCGAAAACAAGTTTTGCCCGTCAGTAAATATTTATCATCAAAAAAACTTTACCTTTGCAATATCAACAACAAAATAAAATGGCCAACTATAAAAAACAGCTTCCGGTGCTCGAGAATGTGACAATAACCGACATTGCAGCAGAAGGAAAGGCAATTGCTAAAGTGAATGATGTGGTGGTGTTTGTGCCGTTTGCTGTGCCGGGTGATGTAGTCAATTTGCAGGTAACACGTAAGAAAAGCAGCTTTATGGAAGCTCGCGTAACTGAACTGGTGAAAGCTTCAGAAAACAGGATGGAGCCGTTTTGTGAGCATTTCGGCATTTGCGGCGGATGCAAATGGCAGATCTTACCATATCCTGAGCAACTCAGATATAAACAGAAAGAGGTTGAAAATAATCTGCGGCGGATAGGAAAAGTTGAATTACCTGAAATATCACCTATTATCGGTTCAGTTAAAACCACGTTTTATCGCAACAAACTTGAATTCACCTTCTCCAACCGCCGCTGGCGAACCTACGAGGAGATGGATGCAGCTAAAGAATTCGATACGATGAACGCAGTTGGTTTTCACATTCCGGGTATGTTTGACAAAGTGCTGGATATCAACAAGTGCTGGTTACAGAATGATATACAAAACCAAATTCGGAACGAAATTCGCAGGTATGCTCTGCAGAATAATCTGACATTTTTCGATTTACGCGTGCAGGAAGGGTTTCTGCGTACCATGATGGTTCGTACTACTTCCACAGGTGAATTGATGCTTATTCTGGTGTTTTTTCACGAAGACAAAACCGAAAGGGTGAAACTGCTGCAGCACATTGCCGATGAATTTCCTCAGATTACTTCCCTGCTTTATGTAATCAATTCCAAAGCCAACGATACCATAACCGACCAGGAAGTGTTGACTTTCAAAGGCAAAGATTGTATTTATGAGGAAATGGAAGGGCTGCGTTTCAAAATCGGTCCGAAATCATTCTACCAGACAAATTCCGATCAGGCATACGAACTGTATAAAATTGCCCGCAGTTTTGCAGGGCTGACCGGCAATGAAGTAGTTTACGACCTGTACACAGGCACAGGTACCATTGCCAATTTCGTGGCAGCAAGCTGCAGCCGGGTGATTGGAATAGAGTACGTGCCTGAAGCTATCAACGATGCAAAAGAAAACTCGGCACTCAACGGAATCGAAAACACCTTATTTTTTGCCGGAGATATGAAAAATGTGCTGAATACCGATTTTATTCGTACTCACGGCAAACCCGACGTGATAATCACCGATCCGCCGCGTGTGGGAATGCACGAAGATGTGGTGAAAGCCATCCTGGCAGCCGAACCCGAACGAATCGTGTATGTAAGTTGTAATGCGGCCACACAGGCTCGCGATTTGAGTTTGCTCGACGAAAAATACTGCGTTACGGACGTACAGCCGGTGGATATGTTTCCGCACACCCATCATGTGGAGAATGTGGTTAAATTAATTCGCCGCTAGTTCAAATCCTAAAACTAAATGACTTGTTTTTTTGTATAATTGTTCACTAAAATATTA
>JAGPGR010000081.1 GCA_018055865.1 Paludibacteraceae bacterium
CAGTCCATCGTTGGTGTAAGCAGGATTCATGAGCTCCGTATCCGTAATGACAAAATGAGAATAAAGATCAATGAAAGTGATTTTTTCGGCATTTGCCATTTGCCGGAGTTTTTCGTTGAGCGGTTTGATATCCGCTTTACGCTTCATATGTCCCTGAAACATCCCGAAACTGTCATTTACAGGGAGAATACTTTGAAGATATATGCGCGTTCGTGGAGATTCTGATTGAATTTTTTTTATGATTTTAAGGGTTGCATCGGCTATAGAGTCAATTGATGTGCCCCTTGCCATGTCATTGATGCCAATCATCAGAAATATTTTGGAGGGTTTCCCGGCAGTAATAGGTGTAAGGCGGTCGTAAACGCCCTGACAAATATCGCCGCTTATTCCCCTGTTTTTTACTCTTTTATTTTGAAACAGTTCAGCCCATTCGGCCCCGTTTGTAATGCTGTTTCCAAGAAAAATGATGTCTTTAGCGTTGACAGATAATTTTTCGAAAAGGCTTGTCCGTTGGTAGTAAAAGGTGGAATATTTGGTTTGTGCTGTTAAACAAAAGAATAAGCCAACAACAAGAAGCATCAGACCTGTTTTTTTCATTCGGAATGGATTGAGATTATGGTTTATTAAGTGTGCATAGTATTTTTCAAAAAATGTACCTGTATAAAGTCTGAGAGGTAACAAAGATAGAAAAATTTTCAGGTATTTGAATAAACAGTTTGACAGAGAATAGAATGCTGTAAAATTCAAAACCAAAAGCAGCAAAATTATTTTGCCACTTTTGGATTTTGAAAAATCATTAAAAATAAAACTTGCAAATTACCATTTTTCTTCTTCCTGTCCGGCAACAGAATATCCGGGTGTTTGTTTCAGGTTTGGATCTGCACTCAGGGTGGCTTTATCTACAGGCCACAGAAGTTTGTATTTTTCAGTTGACAACAATACCGGCGTAGTGGTGTAGGCCGAAGCAGCATCAAATGCAAGCGGTAGTCCGTTTACTCCGTCTTTCATGCGGATTACATCATACCAGCGTTTACCTTCATATACAAACTCTTTGTCTTTCTCACGTAAGATGGTATATTCATTTGTTTTGAAATCGGCGTTCACATAAGCGTCTGTAGCAGCAACATAATTAGCTCCGTACGCACGCTGACGAATCTGGTTAATGTACTGAGCAGGATTGCCTCCCTTCATGTTTTCTACTTCAGCCAGCATCAGCAGCACGTCTGCATAGCGGTAGATAGGCTCATTGCTGTCGTAAACGCGTGAACCGGTTGCGTTGATAGATCCGATGAATTTTTTAACCACAGTTCCTTTAACCACGCCTTTGTCGTCGTAATATTCCATAAATGTAGCATCACGTCTTTTGTCTTTATCTGAGAATGATTTCCAGAAATCAAGTGTATATTCGTAGCGTTGAAGGCCTGTACTTTTAAGATTTAACGGGTCACCTAAGCGCACTCCGTCTTTGTCATAAAAAAGGTTGATACCTGCATCGGCATACAAAAATTGAGATACATTGCTGGTTGATTCTCCGTCAGCATAGTTGATGGCTAAGATGATTTCTTTATTAGCTTTGTTGTTGCTGGCAAAAATCTTTTCAAAATCGTCCAGAAGGCCAAATCGTGTATTTCCTTTCACTTCATTCAGATAACCTTCAGCAGCTGCTAAATCACCTGCAGCGGGAGTTTGATCACCCAAAGTAACCTTGGCCGACCAAAGATACACTTCAGCTGCCAGCATTTGGGTTGCTGCTTTTGACCAGGTTACATTGTTTACCCAATCTTTACCTGATGATGCAAAGTACTCCAGTGATTTTTTCAAATCAGCTTTTATAAACTCCAGGGTTTGTTTTGGTGTAGAACGAGGGGTGTAGAGTTCATCGGCAGTAACCTGACCGTCAAGCACTTTCACTTTGTCAACCAGCGGAACACCACCGTATGCGCGGTAAAGTTTGAAATAATGGAAAGCTCTGATACCATAAGTCTGAGCTAATAAGAAGTCAACTGTAGCTTTATTGCCGGTGTGCATATCCGTGTTTTCTACATTTTGAATCATTAAATTGCAATCAAATACATTGCCATATACGCTTCCGGATCCACCCCATTGACTTAATCCCGGAAGGTCACCTGTCAATTTGTTGCCTTTTATGATATCATTATCTGTGGATACGTTCATTGAACTTGTGCCGGTTACCTGAAGTCCGCCACGTGCTTCACCAAGGATAAAGTCGCGGGTGAAATGAGTGCTTCGGAGGTCCAGGTGCATACCATTAACATAGGTTTGAACCTGAGGTACGGTTTTCCAATAGTTGGCATTGCCATAATAGTCTATTGGACCTAATTCGAGGCTGTTGCAGGCACTAAAGGTAAGAGCCATGCCGAGCAACGCTGCCGATAGATATTTCATTATTATTGTTTTCATTTTTTTTAATTGCTGTTATTTTGTTAATACCTTATTAGAATGTAATGTTTACACCGAATGTAAGAATACGTGGTAAACTATATCCAGCATCCTGAATACCACCGCCTTTTTCAGGGTTAGCCATCGTCTTGGCAGCAGTTAAGTATCCTAAGTTCTGACCTGTAACAGAAAGATCCAGTTTTTGAATGTGTGCTTTGTTAATCAGCTCTCTTGGCAATGAGTAAGAAAGTGATATCTGACGGAATGAAAGATAATCGCCTCTGTATGAAAATAAGGTTGAATTCCTGTAGTTTCCTTTTCCTAACTGGTCTGCCCATTGGTAGGTTGGATATTTAGCATTCGGATTTTCAGGAGTCCAGGTGTCATTCACATCGGTTGTCATGTTGTACGTTCCCTGAGCGTTAGCCAGAATCCAAGGTAAACGATAATCCATCATGTAGAAACCCAGTGCATAGTCAAATGCAGCATATAGCGAGAAGTTTTTGTAATTCAACGTAGAGTTCAATCCTCCAAACCAATGAGGAGTTGTGTTACCTACTTTTACCAAATCATAATCGTCAATAATATTGTCACCGTTTACGTCTTTCCATTTCACATCTCCAGATTGGATAGGAAAACCTCTGCTTGCAATTTTTTCTGCTTCAGTCATAGCGTTCCAGTTATCTTTTCCGTATAGTGTTCTTGTTGTACTGCCAAAAAATCCTGTTGGTCTCACTACCATATTGGAAGGAATTTCGCTTTCACTTTTGTAAATACCTTCGGCCTGGAATACATAAAGTACACCCGGTTCCTGGCCTTCCTGATATCCACCTACGTAAGCCAAATCATTTCCTTTACCGGTGTAAACCTGGAATGCACCCTGACGATTCAAAGGTAATCCGTTAAAAGGCAATGAAACTACGATGTTTTTATTATAACTAATATTGGCATTTACCGACCAATTCAGGTTTTTCATTTGAATCAGTTTTGCAGCCAGCTCGATTTCAAGACCACGGTTGCGGAAGGATCCGTTGTTGGTGCGGATACTGCTGATACCAGATGAAATAGGCAAACTTAACGATGCAAATTTATCGGATGTCAACCGATCGTAAACAGTAAAGTTAGTCGAATACCTGTTTTCCAGATAACTCAAATCCAAACCAAACTCCAGAGTACGTGATTTTTCCCAGCGAAGTCCGGGATTTGGCACAGAACCCAGCACAAATGTGGATTGACCGTTGTATTTGGTAGAACCAACATAACTTCCCTGCAATTCGTAAGCACCTACACCCGATACGTTACCATTCAATCCATAACTGGCTTTCAGTTTACCGAATGAGATGATATTCTGATTTTGCATAAATGATTCTTTGGAGAACATCCAGGCTGCAGAAACTCCGGGGAAAGTACCCCAGCGATTTTCTAGTAACCGGGAGTATCCGTCGCGACGAACTACTGCAGATACGATGTATTTACCCATATAATCATAGTTGGCTCGTCCGAAGAATGATAAAATACGTTGTTGAGTGTGGTAGCTGTCCATACCTCTTTTGTCTTTATCGCTTGAAGTGAGAGATAAATCGCGGAAGTCATCTGTAGCAGCTCCTGATCCCCAGGCATCTAAACCATAGCCAAAACTATCGTAATATTCTGTACCCAGCATCACAGCCAGATAATGATCTTCCATCTGTTTTTCGTAATTCAACACGGCATTGTATGTCTGATCGATGCTTCTGCCAAATGATGCAGAAGTGCTTCTGTCGCGGTTGAAAGCAGTTGGGCTGGTCTGGTAGTCCTTGTTGAAACTTTCATTGAAGCCTTCGCTGTAATACCAGTTGGCAGCCATTCTTAAATAGAGAGATTTTGTAAAGTCTACTTTAAATGCCTGATTCATAGTAAATTTGTCCGTCTGATTAAAACGGAAGAATTTCTCGGGCTGGAAACTTTGGTTGCCGTCACCTGCATTATTACCAAAACGGGGAGATCCGTCTTCGTTCGTGTAGCGAATGGTCGGTGGAACTGAAAGAATCCGGCTAAAATAGTTCTCTTCGCTTGTTTGTGAACCGGGCATGGATTGCCAGTTAGCACGTCCGTAGCTGAAACTTGAAAATGATGTCAACCAGGGTTTAATTTTATAATCTCCGTTAAACAGAAAAGAATAACGCTTGTAGTAAGAAGAAATAGGAATACCTTCTGAATAGTTGTATCCGATACCGGCATAGTAATGACCTTTGTCATTTCCACCCGACATGTTCAGGTTATAATCCTGAGATAATGAAGGATCTACGAAGTTGAAGTCAGCAGGATTGGTGTTCTTGAAAATCAGATATTCACCTGCATTAGGATTTGTTGATTTCATGAAATCGTAAACAGGGTCACGCATTTTCTGCCATCCCTGATTAAGCAGGAAATCATACCTGGGATCGTAATACATGGT
This sequence comes from Paludibacteraceae bacterium, assembly GCA_018055865.1. Lineage (GTDB taxonomy): Bacteria > Bacteroidota > Bacteroidia > Bacteroidales > Paludibacteraceae > UPXZ01. Next base: position 4,838 of record JAGPGR010000081.1, read on the forward strand.
GCTAAATACTGAATTTGTAGTGTTTACGAGTGGAGTAACACCGTCGGCAGCAAAATAGGCATTTCCTGTACCGAATGGTTGGGTACCGGTAAGACCTGCCAAGCCTGCATATCCCTGAGCAGTTCCATCTGCTTTGGACCATATTGTGGCCGATTTTACATAGGCTGTACGCATCCATTTCAAATAATCAGCACCTTCAACAAATTCATAAGCATTGTTCAGGTAGTTTACACCTACTTTTGCCTTAAAGTTAATTTCTGACTGTCCGCTTTGACCTTTTTTAGTAGTAATAAGAATTACACCGTTGTTGGCGCGGGCACCGTAAATAGCAGTTGCACCGGCGTCTTTCATCACCTGCATGTCTTCAATGTCTTCGGGGTTGATGTCAGAAAGGCTTCCACGAATCTGACCGTCAATGATAACCAGCGGTGCGCCGGAACCATCGAGATTGGTACCACCACGGAGTACGATGCTGGGTGTAGCACCTGGATTACCGGAGGTCTGAGTTACACGCAGACCCGAAACAGCTCCTGAAAGGGCTTGTCCGGGATTGGAGAATACTCCGACAGTCATTTTTTTATTGTCCACTTTGGCAATGGAGTTTGTACTTCTGGAACGAACCTGTGTACCGGTATACCCCGTAACGACTACTTCGTCGAGCATGGCAGCATCTTCTTTCAAAACCACAGTAAGAGGAGAGCCTGCTGCTGCCAGTTTTTGTGAAGTGAAACCTACATAAGTTACCTCAACTGTAGCTCCTGTAGCTACACTCAATGTAAATTGTCCGTCGTAATTTGTAATAGTACCGTTGGTCAGATTTCCAACTTCCCTTACAGTTGCACCAATCAATGGCTCACCTGTTGCATCTGAAACAGTACCGGTAACGGTTTGTTTTTGGGCAACAGCTACCATTGAGAGTAGCGCCAGACCGAATAAAATCAATTGTTTTTTCATCTGTAAATAATTGAATTGTTAATAAATAGATAGTTTGTCAATTTGTTTTTTTACTTTTATAATAGATTCGGATTGTTCGAATTTATTTTTTCCAGCGTTTTCCACACCTGATACAGTCCACGGGGTATGTGGAAGCAACCTTTCCATTTTCCGCCTTTCAGATCCAGCAGTACTTCTCCGCGGCGGTTCAGATAACCCCACCATTCCGGATATTCGGGATCTTTGAAGTGCGTCCAGGTGTATTCGTGTATTTTCTCAAACCACTCGAGGCATGCTTGTGAGCCGGTGAGCTGGTATCCTTTTATGAGTGAAATCAACGTTTCTACATGAACCCACCAGAGTTTCTGATCCCATTCCAGCTGCTGTGGCGGAAATCCCTTGCGGTCCATGAAGTAGAATATTCCGCCGAACTCTTTGTCCCAGCCGTAATCAATCATCTTCAGCGTAATGTCAACTGCTTGTTGGATTAGCTCAGGGCGATTGAGGCGTACGCCCAGATCCATCACAAACCACATGGCTTCAATGGCATGTCCGGGGTTGATGAGCCGACCCTCATACGTGTCGGAGAGCGTTCCGTCCGTATTCAAATTCTCTATGATTATTCCTCCCAGTTCCGGTCGGTAGAAAACATTCAGTACTTCGTGAAGACATTCGTCGATGGTTCTTTCAAGAAAATCTTTGTCCAGCAGGTGTTCTATTTCCAATGCCAGGTTACACAGAATCATGGGCAGAGAAAAAGATTTCAGGTTGCGTGTACCCTCGTGGGCTTTATTCCATTTGCCTTTTGGATTTTCACGTTTTGAAAGTATGATGTCGAACGTTTTCTTTGCTATTTCGGCATATTCTGCTTTTCCGGTAGCTTTGCTCAGCTGTCCGAAGGCCATGGTTGCAAACGTGTATGAAAAAATATTGTAGGGCTCGATGAGCGGTTTCCCGTCTTGTGTGAGCGAGAAGTACCAATTGAGATTACCATCATGCCCGTATTTTTTCAGAAATTCACCTCCCTGAATAGCACAATCGAGCCATTCCTGTTTTTTCTCTACGTTATTATAAAGTGTGGAAAACATCCAGACTTCGCGTGCCTGCAGCCATACAAATTTGTCGGTATCATATACCTCCCCTTTTCTGTCCAGGCAGGTGAAATAACCGCCAAATTCGTTGTCTTGCGATTTTTCCAGCCAAAAAGGAACAATGTGCTTTAATAGTTCTTCTTTATACGTTTCTTCTAAATTTTTTAGTTTCATCAGGTGTATGTTTAGATAACAGCGCAGAGTTAGTTGTTTATATTCTTTTAAGAAAGGCATTATAATTAAAAAATTTAATAACTCTGCAAAATTAAAACAATTAATTTAATTAATAAACTTTAGTTTATCTAAAAATGAAATTTATTTTCATTTTTAGATAAATTTAACTAAAAGGGGAATGTTTTTTTAATAAATACACCAAAAATCAAGGGGGGGTTGATGTAAGTTTTTTTTTCCGAGTTTAATTGGTAAACAATCTGTTTCTACCTATCAGGCAAGCTCCGAAGACACCGGCTTTGTTTTTTAATTTTGAAAGTTCGATGTGTGAATCTTTGTTGACCAGATTGA
>JAGPGR010000082.1 GCA_018055865.1 Paludibacteraceae bacterium
CGCCTTCGCTCTTGTAAGGCATATGACAATCGGCACAAGCCACTCCGCGTTGTCCGTGAATTCCCAATTGAGCTATTTCGTAATCCGGATGCTGTGCTTTCAGAATCGGTGTTTTACTCAACGAGTGAGTGTAGTCTGTAAATTTCACTTCGTCGTAATATTTTTCCATATCTTCCACGGTCATCCCTTTATCCCATGGAAATGTGAGGTATTTTCCTTCGCCTTTGAAATAATACTCCACATGGCACTGCGCACATACCAACGAACGCATTTCCTGATGTGTAGCTTTCGTCAGGTCTTTTCCCTGACGCTCAAATGCTTCACGCAATGCCGGTCGACTGATTTGCAGGTTCATATTTCCCGGTTCGTGGCAATCGGCACAACCAATCGGATTTACGATTTCGGGCCCCAAAGCACCCCATTTTTTATGGTAGAAAGAGTCAACTCCCAAAACGCCCATCATTCTTGGCACATCCGGACTTTTACAGGTCCAGCAAGTGGCCGGCTGCGGTCCGTCGGTATCAGTCATAGGAGCTCCGGTACGAAGGGTTCGGGTTACATCTTCCACTGCGTGCATATGGCCGCGGGGTGTGGTATAATCTTTAGAAAAAGCATATCCTGCCCAAAGAATGACCATGTTCGGTCGTTCATCCAGCACATCAACGGCCTCACTGCTGTTGTGCTTGCTTCTGAAAGTAGTATCGGCCGTTTGCAGCCAAGACTGGTACTCACGCGGATAATTATCCGCAAAAAGTTCATTACGGCTTTCTATACCAATAATTTCTGTTTTTTTGTTATTAAACACGCTTGCTATTTCAGCACGTCTGTTCAGAATGGACGATGCCAACATGCCCAAGCCAAAAACTACAAGCATGGCTGCTATAAATAGCATCCAGCCTTGCCAGGATTTTAGTTTTTTATTCATAGATAAGCCCCCATACCCCTATAAAAGGGAGTTTAAAAAAGGTTATTAATGTTTTATTTATTTTTGTGTACATTTTATTCATTCAAGTCGACACTTCTACTAATCCTGTTCCTACTTCTGAGTTTGTCCGACCAGCTACGGAGGGTAAAAAGCAGATCAGGTCATTTCATCACCTTCTTCAACCAAGCCGGCACTTCGGAAGTCGGATACGGTACAAGTGCATTGGGAGTGGACGAAAGACTGTTTTTTCCTCCGTGAGGCACATCTCTGTGGCAGTCCCAACAAGCTTTTCCGTTACTTTCTTCTATCATTTTGAAAGTTTGCGTTCCGGTTTTCACAAATTCTGTGTTCAATTGTGTATGACAGCGGATGCAATTCTCCATAATTACTGTTTGACTTCCAGAAATGGCCTGCGGAACCTGAGGTTCCATGCCCAAAGTAAATACTGTGGAATGTCGCAATCCATCCATTGCATGAAAATAATATTCACGAAACACATTGTCGTGAGGTACATGACAATCGTTACAAACGGTATTTCGGGAATGTGAACTATGCTGCCACGTGGCGTAGAATGGCCCCATTATGTGGCAATTGATGCAAGTTTCGGGTGCATTAGACATATAACTCCATGCCCGGGATGCATAGACTGTAAATATTCCCAATCCGCAAATAACACCCAACGTAATGATGGCAAATATTTTCCATCCACGAGTTGGTAATATATTGTTTATGAATTGTTTAAGGTTCATACTTGCGATTTTTTTCTTCAACCGAAGTCTGTATAGTGAATTTGTATTAAAGAATTATTCAAAGATAGAAATATGTCTTAATTAAAGCAAGAATAAATATATTTTTTTTCATTTTTCTAAAAATTTAGAAATATTCTAAATAATATGATTAATATTAAAATTTTTCGAAGCATCAAAATTAAAAATACCCCCTAATTTCTTAAGAGGTATTGATTTTTATAATACTGATTTACAACAACTTACTCTCCAATCCTGACAACTTCTCCGTTTTTAATGCGCTCTTCGACCATTGCATCCAAAACGGCAATTGCAGTCATATTTACAATGCTGCGCACCGAACTTTCCACATCCAGGATATGAACCGGTTTATTCAGTCCCATCTGAATGGGTCCAATCATTTCTGCCACTCCCATTTCGAGCATCATTTTTTGAACCATATTTGCCGAGTTGAGGTTTGGAAAAACCAGTGTATTCACATCTTTACCTTTCAGACGTGAGAATGGAAATTTGGTATCACGAAGTTCTTTGTTCAGTGCGAAATTTACCTGCATTTCACCATCCACAATCATCTCAGGGTAGTGTTCATGCAATTTTTTGACTACTGAATGCATGGCAGCAGGACTTCCGTCTTTATCTGACCCGAAATTGGAGTACGATAAAAGTGCAATGACCGGTTCGTGAGCAAAAAACTTAACGGTATCGTAGGTAAGTTTTGCCACATCAAAAATGGTTTCGGGCGAAGGATGGCGGTTGAACAACGTATCTGCCAGAAAGAAAGTCCCTTTTTTGGTGTTCATTATGTGCATTGCTCCAATGGTATTTAATCCGGGACGTATGCCGATGACGGTTTTTGCAGCTTTGATTGAATCTTCGTATTTCGTTATAATTCCGGTAATCAACGCATCGGCTTCGCCCGTTTCAACCATCATCATACCGAAATAGTTACGTTCGTACATTTTTTCGTAAGCATCCTCAAAAGTCATTCCTTCCCGATTCCGTTTTTCTGCCAATATCCGGGCAAATCGAATTCTCCGGGCTTCTTCTCTGTCGTGTCGTAAGTTCACAATTTCGATTCCAGACAGGTCAATTCCATTTTCGGCTGCTACATTGGCCAGTTTTTCTTCATTTCCCAATAATACGGGATAACAAATTCCTTCTGAAAGTGCCAGTTCAGCCGCTTTCAACATATTGATATGAAGTGATTCTGAGAAAACGACCCGTTTCGGATTTTGTCTGGCTGTGTCGTAAAAATGGCGCAACATCTTGTGGTCCAGTCCCATAATATGATGCAAGCGGTGATCGTAGGCTTCCCAATCAGTAATGTTGATTTGTGCAACTCCGGAATCGATAGCAGCTTTGGCTACCGCCGGAGCTACTGTGGTGAGCAACCGCGGATCAAGTGGTTTCGGAATGATATACTCGCGTCCGAAACTCATTTTTTTCATTTCATAGGCAGAATTTACTACATCGGGCACCTGTTTTTTGGTCAAATCGGCTATTGCTTTCACTGCGGCAATTTTCATTTCCTCGTTGATGCAACTGGCACGAACATCCAGCGCACCACGGAATATATAAGGAAAACCCAGTACGTTGTTGATTTGATTCGGATGGTCCGAACGTCCGGTAGCAAATACAATGTCAGGACGTGCAGCTATAGCTACATCATAGGCTATTTCCGGATTCGGATTTGCAAGAGCAAAAACAATCGGGTTTTCATTCATGCTCTGAACCATTTCGGAAGTTAACACATCAGCTACCGATAGTCCCAAAAACACATCGGAACCTTTTACCGCTTCCTCAAGAGTATAAATTTCCCGGTCGGTAGCAAATGGTTTTTTACGGTCGTTGAGGTCGGTTCTTTTTTTATTGATAACTCCCCTGGAATCAACCATAACGATGTTTTCGGGTCTGGCGCCCAAAGCCATATACAGTCTGGTGCACGAATTGGCTGCAGCACCGGCACCATTTACTACAATTTTTATATCGTCTATCTTTTTTCCGATAATTTCAAGTGCATTTATCAGTCCGGCTGATGAAATGATGGCTGTACCATGCTGATCGTCATGCATGATGGGGATTTTCAGCTCTGCTTTCAGTCGTTCTTCAATCTCAAAACATTCAGGTGCCTTGATATCTTCCAGGTTTATTCCGCCAAAGGTGGGAGAAATAGCTTTCACAACCTGTATAAACTTTTCAGGATCTTTCTCATTTACTTCAATATCAAACACATCAATTCCGGCAAATATTTTGAAAAGCAGTCCTTTACCTTCCATTACTGGTTTTCCGGCTAAAGGACCTATATCACCTAAACCCAGCACTGCAGTTCCGTTTGAGATAACAGCAACTAAATTGCCTTTGGAGGTATAATCATATGCTTTTGAGGGATCTTTTTCGATTTCAAGACATGGTTCGGCTACGCCCGGCGAATAAGCCAGTGATAAATCGCGTTGTGAACTATAGGGTTTGGTAGGTACAACTTCAATTTTACCCGGTTTACCCTGAGAATGGTAAAGCAGGGCGTCTCCTTTAGTAAGTTTAGCCATAGTTATTATATTTTGTAATTTATCAAGTGTTTTTTATTTCAAAAAACGCACAAAGGTACTTAATTTTATTCTTTTTGTAAATAAAATCAATGATTATCTAACCTAAAATTTTTAAAAAAATAATGGTAAGAAGTAAGAAAAAGGTATGAGTCAGTAAATCAATTAGTTAATGAAGAATTTTAAAGGTAAGTTCTTTGAGGAGGTATGCCGATTCAGTGCCTGTATCGTCAATTCCTTTACTACGAGCATCGGTAGTGCGTATTTCGCTGATTATCTGCATGGTTTTCCATGCGTTGAATGATTTGGCTGCCTGTATGTAATCTTTTGTAAAATAAGGATTTACCTTCAATTCTGATGCAACTACAGCAGGCGATTTGTCCGGAAGGTAATGAAACATCATCAGGTTGCTGAAGAAATTGAATAATTGAGCCAGTACCATTTGAATAGGATTCGATTTCTTGTTTTCACCAAAATATCTGACTATCCGGTTTACTTTCAGGATATCCTTTTTGATCAATGCATCCTGTAGTTCGAATACATTGAAATCCTTGCTAATGCCAATGTTCTTTTCAATCAGTTCGGGAGTTATTTGCAATTCGTTGGGGGCTTTGGTTATCAGCAGTTTATCCAGTTCGTTTGCTATTTTCGAAAGATCAGTTCCCAAAAATTCGGTAAGCATCATTTCGGCTTTTTCAGTAATCCGAACCTTTTTCTCACCCAGATAATTTCGAATCCACTGCCCTATCTGATTGTCATACAGCTTTTTGGATTCAAAAACTACGGCATGTTTATTTAAATCCTGTACCCAAATTCGGCGTCCGTCTGGTTTTCCGTATTTATAGCAAAAACATAAAATAGTGGATTTCAATGGTTTTGCCAGATAATAACTCAGCGATTCCCAATCTTTAATGAGTTGAGCTTCTTTAACTATAACTACCTGGAATTCAGCCATCATCGGATATCGTTTCGCAGCATTTATCACTGTATCGATATCCACATCTTTACCGTACAGTATCGAAAGATTAAAATCCACTTCCGATTCGTCCAGGATATTATTCTGAATATAATCTGAAATCTGATCGATGTAATAGGCCTCCTCACCCATCAGAAAATAAACCGGTCTGTATGCCTTGCGGCGCAGGTCAGTCATTATTTGTTCGTATGTTATTCCGGATTGTTTGGCCATTATTTTATTCAGAAGTAGATTATTCGAATCGTAAGTGCTTGATTGTCCGGCTGTTGTTGAGCAGGGATGAGAGTGCTTTTACTCCAATTCGTAAATGTTCTTCCACGAAATTGGCTGTAACTTTTTTGTCACTTTCTTCAGTTTTGATGCCTTCGGCCTGAAGCGGCATATCCGAAACGAGCAAAAGTGCACCAGTGGGGATGCTGTTGTAAAAACCGGCCGAAAAAAGTGTGGCTGTTTCCATATCAATAGCCATTGCACGGGTTGTGCGGAGGTATTCCTTGAATTTTTCATCGTGTTCCCACACGCGTCGGTTGGTTGTATAAACAGTGCCTGTCCAGTAATCTTTGCCAAAGTCACGAATGTTGGACGAAACGGCACGCTGCAGACTGAAAGCCGGAAGTGCAGGAATCTCGGGCGGAAAATAGTCGTTGGAGGTACCTTCGCCACGTATGGCGGCACTTGGAAGAATATAATCGCCAATGCGATTTTTATCTCTCAGTCCGCCGCATTTCCCCAGAAAAAGCACTGCATGTGGATGAATGGCCGAAAGAATGTCCATAATTATAGCAGCATTGGGGCTTCCCATACCGAAATTGATGATGGTAATGCCGTTGGCCGATGCATTAATCATGTTGCCGTCGCGTCCTATCACAGGCACATCAAACCACTTTGCAAACATTTCCACATAGTTGGAAAAATTGGTTAGTAAAATATAGTCGGTAAAATCTTCCAAAGGCCTTTTGGTGTAGCGTGGCAACCAGTTTTTTACGATTTCTTCTTTTGTTTTCATAAGCCTAACTTCCCCCTGAAGGGATATTTTTAATATTTCATAATCTTTCTGAGAATTACATATTTCAAATGTATCTTTGCAATTTCAAAATTAATTTAATTGACAAAAATACAAAAAAATGTTGCAACTCAATCTGCCATCTTCAGATTTTACTGTCAAACAGGGCGAAAAAGGTCATTTAATCTTCGACAGATTTCGGAGAAAATACGTCAAACTGACTCCCGAAGAGTGGGTCAGACAGCATTTTTTGATGTATTTGACTGAAAATAAGGGCTATCCAACAGCGTTGCTTGCTGTGGAGACACAACTAAATCTGAATGGTATGAAAAAACGTTGCGATGCAGTTTTATTTGATTTAAAGGCTAATCCTCATTTGATAATTGAACTGAAAGCACCCAACATTCCGATTACACAGGGTGTTTTTGATCAGGTAGCCGTATATAATGCCAAACTAAAAGTCCGGTATTTCATGTTAAGCAACGGAATGGAACATTATTGTTGCCATGTAAATACGGAAACTGCGAGCTATGATTTTTTTGAAGGAATTCCGGATTATGATCAAATTAACCTCTGATCAGGGGATATTTCTCAACTCTCTCAGAGCATCTCTTGCAATCCATCGGGCTGAAGCAGTATTTTGAAGCAATATTCTTTCTGCAGTTTCAATGGCTTTCATGCGCAGGTGTACGTTTCTTTTTCCGATTTGACGTAAAGCCCAATTCACGGCTTTTCTCACTAAATTTCGATTATCCCATGCTTCACGCTCAATCAAATCAAAAAAAGGATAGAAATAATCATCCGGTTTCATCTTCTCGTGCACTGCAAAATAGCACATCAGTACAAAAGCGGTTCTTTTTGCAAATTCACTCTGATTATCAGCATATTAATCTATTTTATCTCTTGCGAATGAAGTTTTTCCAAGTAAATTACAGGTGCCGTCGCATATATCCCACGATTTGAAATCATTCAACCAGTCATCAAAATCACTTTCCGAAATTAATTTATAATCAGCTACCATAGGAGCCATGGCTTGAGCCTCATGAACATTCGTTTTTCGAAGTTCCATAGCCAACGGATGGTTCTTCCCCACTCTTTTGGCAAGTTTCCGAATGTCTGGCACTTTCACACCATACGCTTCATTAAAA
>JAGPGR010000083.1:0-1256 GCA_018055865.1 Paludibacteraceae bacterium
CACCTGCCAAAATGTGGATACACGGATTGATGGATTTCAAAAAACCGCTGTTGCACCTTCACACTCAGTACAACGAGAAAATTCCATGGGAAACGATGGATATGAATTTTATGAACCTGAACCAAAGTGCACACGGTGACCGTGAATTTGGATTTATTACCGCCCGACTGCGCAAACCCCGCAAAATTGTAGTTGGTTACTGGAAAGACAAAGAAACTCATAAGAAAATCTCTACCTGGATGCGCGTATCAGTAGCCTGGGCTGATGCGCAGGATATGCGGATTATCCGTTTTGGTGACAATATGAACAATGTAGCTGTAACTGACGGAGATAAAGTGGAAGCTGAAATCCGCATGGGATATCACGTGGATAATGCTCCTATCGCCAAATTGGTTCCTTATGTAAATGCAGTGAAAGACGAAGAAATTGACGCTCTGGTTGCAGAATACGAAAAAGAATACGACTTTGCTGCTGATGCTGCCAAAGGTGGTGCCAATCATGAGCACGTTCGTGCAGCCGCTGCTCAGGAAATCGGTTTGCGTCGTTTTCTCGAAGAAAAAGGAGCAAAAGCATTTACATCCAGCTTCGACGAACTGGAAGGAATGGATCAGCTGATGGGATTTGCTTCTCAGCGATTGATGCAGGATGGGTATGGCTTTGGTGCTGAAGGTGACTGGAAAACAGCAGCGCTGGTACGCTCCATGTGGGTAATGGGAGCAGGTTTGGAAGGCGGTTGCTCATTCCTGGAAGATTACACGTTGAATTTCGACGGCGAAAAAAGTTCTATCCTACAGGCACACATGCTCGAAATCAATCCATCTATTGCCAAGCAAAAACCTCAGCTTCAGGTACACTTCCTTGGTATTGGTGATGCAGGTACTTGTGCCCGTCTGGTGTTCCAGGCTCATGAGGGTCAGGGAGTTGCATGTACCATCGTAGATATGGGAAATCGTTTCCGTATGATTGTAAATGTAGTGGATGTAATTGAAACGAAAGACTTACCGAAACTTCCGGTGGCTTGCGCATTGTGGATACCGCAACCAAACTTCGAAGTGGGTGCGGGTGCATGGATACAGGCCGGTGGAACTCACCACTCCAGCTTCTCCTTTGCATTGACCAAAGAACACATGGAAGACTTTGCCGAAATAGCAGATATGGAAATGCTGCTCATCGACAAAGATACCACCATGCGCAACTTCAAACAGGATCTGCGCAATAACGAAGTGTATTATATGCTTAACAGAGCATTGAGATAA
>JAGPGR010000083.1:1356-7333 GCA_018055865.1 Paludibacteraceae bacterium
GGAAGACTTTGCCGAAATAGCAGATATGGAAATGCTGCTCATCGACAAAGATACCACCATGCGCAACTTCAAACAGGATCTGCGCAATAACGAAGTGTATTATATGCTTAACAGAGCATTGAGATAATAAATTTAGTCCACAGTTTATAGTTACCGGATAAAACGGCTGGCTATAAACTGTGAACTATAAACTATAAACAAAAATGAAATACGTAATAGGTTTAGACTACGGAAGTGATTCAGCCAGAGCAGTCGTTATTGATGCTGAAACAGGTACAGAATTAGCTTCGTCAGTAAAATATTATCCGCGCTGGATGGAAGGTAAGTTTTGTATTCCTTCGGCCAATCAGTATCGCCAACATCCTCAGGATTATATTGATGTATTGGAATTTACCGTGAAAGATGCTCTGTCAAAATGTCCTGCCGGAACTGCAGAAAATGTAGTGGGTATTGCATTTGATACCACCGGAAGTACCCCTGTTTTTACCGACAAAAACGGAACTCCGCTTTCGATGCTGCCGGAATTTTCAGAAAACCCAAATGCGATGTTTGTACTTTGGAAAGACCATACGGCTATCAAAGAAGCAAACGAAATCAATGAATTATCCCGTAAATGGGATATCGACTACACTTCGTACGAAGGAGGTATTTACTCATCCGAATGGTTTTGGGCAAAAGCATTGCACGTGCTGCGAGCTGATGAAAAAGTACGCGAAGCTGCTTATTCCATTGTTGAGCATTGCGACTGGATGCCTGCACTGATTACCGGAGTTACCACTCCCGAGCAAATGTATCGCAGTCGTTGCGCTTCCGGTCACAAAGCTATGTGGCTTGAGGAATGGGGCGGTTTACCATCGGAAGAATTCTTAACAGAACTTGATCCTGTTTTGGCAGGATTCCGCAGTCGGTTATTCACCGAAACCTGCTCCAGCGATATGAAAGTAGGCAATCTGACCCCTGAATGGGCTGAAAGACTGGGACTGACTACCAACGTAGCGGTTGCAGTGGAAGCTTTCGATGCTCACATGGGTGCCGTGGGTGCCGAAATAAAACCGGGTGCGCTGGTTCGTATCATCGGAACTTCTACATGCGATATTATGGTTTCAGATTATGAAACCATGGGCGATAAGCTCATTCCGGGAATTTGCGGTCAGGTAGATGGATCTGTAATCCCGGGCCTGGTAGGCTTAGAAGCAGGTCAGTCGGCTTTCGGAGATATATACGCCTGGTTCAAGCGCGTAGTAGCATGGCCGGTTGAGAATATTCTGGCTAAATCAACGCTGATTGACGAAGAAACGAAACAGAAACTGATCGACGAAACGCTGGATCAGATTATCCCCGCATTGTCGGACGAAGCCATGAAAATTCCCTTGTCGGAATCTACCGTACTGGCAACAGACTGGATGAATGGACGTCGCACACCGGATGCCAACCAGATGCTGAAGGGAACCATCACCGGTCTGACACTGGCAAGTTCTGCACCGCTTATTTTCAGAGCATTGGTAGAAGCTACAGCTTACGGCTCAAAAGCCATTGTGGATCGTTTCCGTGAAAACGGTGTTGAGATAAACGAGGTCATTGGTATCGGTGGTATCGCATTGAAAGCACCATTTGTTATGCAGGTGATGGCTGATGTGTTGGGCATGCCCATCAAAGTTGCCAAATCTGATCAGGCATGTGCTTTTGGAGCATCTATGTTTGCAGCGGTTGCAGCCGGAGTTTACAACAGGGTAGAAGATGCTCAGAATGCTATGGGAATGGGATTCTCTTCTGAATATCAGCCTGATATGAAAAACCACGGATTGTATCTTGAAATGTACAAACAATACGTTGCCATCGGAAAATTTACGGAAGAAAATTTATTTAATAAATAATTCTAAAACAAATAAAATCATGAAAACCAACTTATTATCATTATTGGTAATAGCATTGTTTTTAGTAAACTGTACAAGTACTCCTAAAGATGAAAAAACTTTATCAGGACTTGACAAAACCAAATTTCAGACCGTTGTAAATGGTGATTCAACCGATTTGTACGTGCTGAAAAATGCTTCCGGTATGGAAGTGGCAATTACCAATTTTGGCGGAAGAATCGTTTCTGTGATGGTACCCGATAAAACGGGTAAAATGATAGATGTCGTTCTGGGATTTGACTCCATAAGCGATTATATTAACGTTCCAAGTGATTTTGGAGCAACTATCGGACGTTATGCAAACCGGATTAATCAGGGGAAAATAACGATTGACGGTAAAACCATTCAGTTGCCGCAGAATAACTTCGGACACTGTCTTCATGGTGGTCCGCAGGGCTGGCAATATCAGGTTTTTAAGAATGTAAAACAATTGGACGATTCAACGATTGAAATGACCCGCTTTTCGCCCGACGGCGATATGAATTTCCCCGGAAATGTTGAAGCAAAAGTGATATTTACATTAACAGACGATAATGCTATCAAAATTGATTTCAGTGCTACATCCGACCAAAAGACGGTAATTAACATGTGTAATCACTCGTATTTCAATCTGGGAGGCGATCCCACCAAAGCCATTACAGAGGATGAATTGTACATTAATGCTGATAATTTCACTCCTGTCGACAGTACTTTTATGACAACCGGCGAAATACTAACTGTTAAAGAAACTCCAATGGATTTCACAACACCCAAAAAAGTGGGTAAGGAAATAAATAATTATGATTATGTACAGCTAAAAAACGGAAATGGATATGATCATAACTGGGTGCTGAATACTGCCGGAGATATTAATCTGTTGGCTGCAAAGGTTGTTTCACCAGCATCGGGTGTCACGCTGGAAGTGTTTACCAACGAACCCGGAGTTCAGGTTTATACCGGAAATTTTCTGGATGGAACGGTAAAAGGTAAAAAAGGCATAACATATAATCAGAGAACCGGAATTTGCCTTGAAACTCAACACTATCCCGATAGCCCGAATAAACCGCAATGGCCTTCCGTAATGCTGGAGCCCGGAAAAGTTTATCAGAGCACCTGTATATATAAATTTGGCGTACAGAAATAAAAATTTATCATCAATAAGTAATTTCAAAAAAAATAATCACACATGAATTGGAATTCACATCAGTTTATTTGGCTTGACTGGGTTATTATCACAGTTGGGATTTTAGCTATAGCATGGGCTGTATGGCGTTCGGTGCAAAAAGACAAACGGTTGCAAAAGGGTGCCGATAGCGAAGACTATCTTTTTGGAAAAGGTGAACCGTGGTATATCATTGGTGCAGCTATTTTTGCTGCAAACATAGGCTCCGAACACCTCGTGGGCCTTGCCGGAACAGGTGCTAAGGCGGGGGTTGGTATGGCACACTGGGAAATGCAGGGATGGATGATACTTATTTTGGGTTGGCTTTTTGTACCCTTTTACCAGTTGATGAACAACAAATTGGGGAAAATCATCACAATGCCTGATTTCCTGAAAAACAGATACACTCCTGCTACAGGTTCGTGGTTATCTATCATTACACTTATTGCGTATGTACTTACCAAAGTAAGTGTAACGGCTTTTACCGGCGGTATCTTTATGCAAAGCCTTCTTGGCTTGCCATTCTGGTATGGAGCAATCGGTTTGATAGTAATAACCGGATTCTTTACAATCTTTGGTGGAATGAAGGGGGTAATGACTCTTTCGGCCATTCAAACGCCCATTCTTATTATTGGTTCATTCCTGGTGCTTTTCCTGGGATTGTCGGCACTCGGAGGAGGCAGTATTGCTGATGGCTGGACTGCCATGATCGACTACTCAAAGACGTTAAATGTGGGGGCTGACGGTGTTGCTTATGGCACAAACCACATGTTCCACTTCGAAACAGGTGATCCTCTTTATGACGATTATCCCGGTTTCTGGGTATTTATCGGAGCGTCTATCATTGGGCTTTGGTATTGGGCTACCGACCAGCACATCGTTCAACGTGTACTCGGACAACGAAAAGGCGAGTCGAGCGACGTAGTGATGAAGCGTGCTCGCAGAGGTACAATTGCTGCCGGATATTTCAAATTATTGCCTGTATTTATGTTCCTCATACCGGGTATGATAGCAGCCGCACTGGCTGCACGCCCCGACAGCGGATTTACGTTGGATAATCCGGATACCGCATTCGGTTCTATGGTAAAGTTTGTATTACCGGCCGGCGTGAAAGGTATTGTTACCATCGGCTTTATATCCGCATTGATTGCATCTTTGGCAGCATTTTTCAATTCCTGCGCCACGTTGTTTACAGAAGATTTCTACAAACCGAATTTCAAAGGCAGAACAGAAGAAACGTATGTGTTGGTTGGCCGCATTGCCACAGTAGTTGTTGTGATTCTCGGAATAGTCTGGATTCCGGTCATGATGAGTCTCGGCAGTCTTTATGACTATCTGCAGGGCATACAGTCGTTGCTCGCTCCTGCAATGGTGGCTGTATTCGTATTGGGAATATTTTCCAAAAAAATTACACCTAAGGCTGGTGAAACAGGTATGATTGTGGGTTTTGCCATCGGAATGGTTCGTTTGTTGACTAATATATTTACCAGCAGCGGTAAAGATGTAATGTCGGGCAGGCTTTGGGAGTCTACAGCCTGGTTTTGGCAAACCAACTGGCTTATTTTTGAGATTTGGTTGCTGGTATTCATCATGTTGATGATGGTGGTTGTATCGTTATTTACTGAAAAACCAACTGCCAAGCAGATTGAATTTATCACCTTCACTGATGACTATAAGACCCTCGTTCGTAAAAGCTGGAATAAATGGGATGTTATTGCCTCTTTGGGCGTAGTAATATTCTGTGCTTTGTTCTACTGGTATTTTTGGTAAAAGTTAATTATGAGGTAAACTTTGATAGTGTTTTTGATCAAAGTTTACCTTTTTTTTTATTATAAAAGATGACTTACGAATCGTTTTATTATAAGTCTCAAAATTTATTTTTAGTTGCTGTTGACTGCATCATTTTTGGATTTCACAATAATGAAATAAAACTGTTGGTACATCCGCGTGCTATGGAACCTGAACAGGGAGGATTGTCTCTGATGGGAGGTTTCGTGAGAAAGGATGAATCTGTTGATCAGGCAGCTTCCTATATCTTGTCAAATTTGACCGGGTTGGAAAATATCTTCATGGAACAGGTCAAGGTGTACGGAGAGTTAAACCGCGATCCCGGTGAACGCGTGATTACCTGTGCTTATTACTCCCTGATCGATATAAATGCTTACGATGAATCATTATTGAAAAATCATCATGCATTTTGGGTTAGTTTGGACAAAGCATCCGATTTGATATTTGACCACTATCAAATGGTGAAAGATGCGCTTGCTATTTTGAGAAGAAAAGCAGTGCTGGAGCCAATCGGCTTTAACCTTCTATCTGAAAAATTCACCCTTACTCAGTTGCAGTCATTGTATGAAGCCATATACGGCAAACCAATGGATAAACGTAATTTCAGAAAAAAAATGCTGAGTTTTGGTTTTATCGACAAGCTGGAAGAGATTGATAAATCCGGTTCAAAAAAGGGAGCTTATTATTACAAGTTTAATGACAGAAATTTGTTGAATAATTCTATAAACTATGAATTTTAATCATCTATTAACTAATATTATTTATCATGACGAAATCAAAATTTTACAGTGTGTTCACGCTTTTGTTTGTTGTAACTCAACTCACACTGGCTCAAACGCATAATATACAAGTAGATTTTAAGAAAAATGGAGTCGAAATTCAGAAAACCATGTACGGGATATTTTTTGAAGATATCAATTATGGAGCTGACGGGGGTTTATATGCCGAAATGATTAAAAACCGTTCGTTCGATTTTCCGCAAAACTTTATGGGCTGGAATATTTTCGGCAATGTTAAATTGATGAAAGACGGACCATTCGAAAACAACCCGCATTATATTCGCGTGGGATATTCAGGACACGACCATAAACACAGCGGTGTGGAAAACGAAGGATTTTTCGGAATTTCGGTGAAG